>NZ_JBHYPZ010000015.1:0-172336 GCF_042746485.1 Streptomyces sp. NPDC058751
CCAGTACGAGGACTTCCGCCCGGCACTCCCCCAGCCTTCGGCCGGGGGGACCCCCAGAGCACGCACCAGACGCCGCGAGGCCGCCCTTCGGGCGATGACGGGAATTTGACGACAGGCCCTAGCGCGCGTGGCGGGCGGCGGCCATCACCGTACGGGCCTGGTGTTCGACCTGGTTCTCCAGCGGCACCCAGCGCGCGCGGAAGCGCTCGGCGAAGGCGTCGCTCCAGCCGGCGACCAGCGCTTCCAGACGGGGCGCCTCGTGGTCGCCGGCCTCCCGGAGGACGCGCAGCAGCATCGCCGCGGCCCGCAGCGGGATCCGCCGCCCGAACGCGTCCACACTGCCGACGTACGCCATCGTCGTGTCCGCGGGGGGCGGCTGCGACCAGTCCGCGGCGAGGCCCGGCACCAGTTCCAGGGCCCACTTCGAGGCCCGCAGCAGGGGCCCGTCGGGTCCCCGCAGCCGGGGCAGGGCCCTCCCGAGCACCGCCTCCACCTGGTCCGCGTCCGTCACCAGCCGGTGGGCCAGCCGGCGCATCGCCGCCGCGGGCGCCGGGTGCGGCGCGGGGTCGTCCACCAGGTCGCCAGCCCACATCGGCACCTCCACGACGGCCGTCAGACCGCCGTACCGATGGGCGTGGTACCAGGTGCTGTGCCGGGCGTCGTCCGGCATGCTCGGGTACGCGGTGTCCGAGCCCGGCGCCGGCATCACGTGCACCCCGGGTCCCGAGGCGGGCCAGCCCGCGGCGTCCGAGGCGGCCGTCTCGACCGGGATGCGCAGCTCCGCCGCGGACTTGGCGAACGGCTCCGCGAGACCCGGGACGTCCTTGGTCAACTGCACCCAGCTGCCGCCCAGATCGGTCCCGTGCAGCGTCACCTGGAGGTAGGGCCGCACTTCGTCGATGACCCGGGTCAGCGCCCGCGTCTCCGGCGGCAGCCGGTCGGGGGGCAGGACGGAGGGCGACCACTCCGGCTGCTCGGGTCCGGCCGGGCGGAAGAAGCCCAGGTGGTAGTCGAGGAGGGTCCGCGGCGCGGGCGTCACATGGAGGCTCGCCCCGTCGGGGTCCGCGCAGAGCAGGAAGTGCCAGGAGGTGTCCCTGCGCAACTCCCGCCGGTACAGCACGCGTTCGGCCAGGGACAGCAGTGTCGAGCCGCCCGTCGGTTCGTTGGCGTGGGCCCCCGCCACGACGAGCACCGCGCTCCGGGCGTGGCCGACGGACAGCAGGTGGAGGGGTCTGCCCGCGCGGGAGGCGCCCACTTGCCGCAGGACGCACAGGTCGGGCCGGTGGGCCGCCAGCGCCCGGGCGGACGAGACGATTTCGGTCACACTGGGGTAGCGCAACTCCGGCAGATGACTCACCCCCGACTTGTCCGCCCTGCGTCGCTTTTGGCAGTACTCCACGGTCTCGGGGAACTGTCAAGGACGTGTCGGCGCGCCCGGAAGGGAGCCCAGGTGGCATTTTCCGTCGGCAACGGGCGGCGGAAGGTGCGCGGGCCCTCCCGTCCGGAGCGGACCGCGTCCCGCAGGCCTGCGGAGAACCGGGGCGGACGTCCAGGGGCGCGGCGACGGGAAGGATCCGGCCGGCGGACGCGCGCGCCGCGGGCGGCCGAACCGGTGTGGCGTACACGATTCACTCGTCCGGGTGTACGGGAACTGCGGTCCAGGGCGGGCGGTGGTCGACTTGGAGCGACCGCGCGCGGGTCCGGCGCGCAGGCCCGAGGCGGTGACCCGCGGTGCTGTGCCCGTACGACCTTCCCGGCGAAGGCCCCCGGACGGCGACCCCCACGGTCCCACCGGCCCCGGCCGTGCCGCCCCCGTTCACCGCGACGATCCCGTTCGCCCCCGCCCCGGCCCGTCCCGCAGGGCCCTACACACCGCCAGGCGGGGCGTCCGCGCGCGTGGGCGCCCCCGCGAGCCTGCTCGACCCGGGGACCGAGCGTGATCCCCAGCCCCTCTACCGCACCCTGCGCGGAAACTTCCCCCTCGTCCACGACGAGCCGTTCGGCGCCTGGCTGATCAGCAGGTACGCCGACGTGCGCGCCGCGCTCGCGGACCCGCGGCTCGTCGCGCCGTCACCCGGCCCCGTCCCGGCCCACGGCGCGTACCGGGACCTCGTGTCCCCGGCGCTGCGGGAGCGCATGTCGGCCACGTTGCGGGCGGCCGTCGAGCGCGCCGCACACGTCCTGGCGAGCCGGCTGGCGGCCCGCCGGGAGGCCGACCTCGTCGCCGAGTTCTGCCAGTGGCTGCCCGTCGCCGCGGCCGTCACCGCGCTCGGACTGCCGTACGAGGACACCGCGCGCGTACACGCCTGGTGCCGGACGGGACTCGACCACCTCGGCGGTCACCGCCCCGGACTCGACGCCTACCTGCGGCCCCACCTGCTCCGCCGCCGGGACCGCCCCGGTGACGACCTGCTGTCCGTCCTGTGCACGGCCCGCCCCGGCGGACACCCGCTGCCGGACGAGACCGTGACCGAACTCGCCGGGACCGTGCTGGGCGCGGCCGGCGAGACGACCGCGCGCTCCCTCGCCTCGTTCCTCGCCAACCTCCTCGACCACCCGGGCCAGCTCGGCCTGGTCCGCGACCGCCCCGAGCTGGCGGGCGCGGCCTGGGCCGAGTCGCTGCGCCGCGACCCGCCGCTGCAGATCGTGCCCCGCCGGGCGCTCGAACGGATCGGCCCGGTACCCGCGGGCGCCACCGTCGCGTGTCTGCTCGGCGCGGCGGGCCGCGATCCGGCGCGGTTCGCCGACCCGGACCGCTACGACGTCTTCCGGGCGGACCCGGGCGACCTCGCCCACGGCCCGGGACCGCACCACTGCCCCGGCGCGCCGCTGGCCCGGCTGACGGCGGAGGCCGGCCTGCGCGCCCTGCTGACCGCGCTGCCGGGCCTGCGCCGTGCCCCCGGGCCCCGGCCGCGCGCCGAGGGCCTGGTCAGCCGCTCTCCCCGGACCCTTCCGGTGTGCCCGGGCTGACGCGCTCCAGCAGCACGACGGGCGACCTCGCGAAGAGGTCCGCCACGCGCGCGTGCCCCGTGAACTCCCGCTGCGCACCACCGGAGGGGAGCACGTCGGCCCACCGCCCGTCGGGGAGCGAGAGGACGGTGTCGCGCCATCCGCCGGCCTCGGCGAGTCCCAGCGACAGCCGGGTGACGGCCGTGACCACCTCTCCCGACCGCACGAACGCCACGCAGTGCTCCGCCGCCGGCCCCTCGGCGCGCAGCGGCGCGTACGTCGCCGAGGCGCCGAAGACGCCGGGCCGCCGGGCGCGCAGCCGCAGCGCGGCGGCCGTGAGCGCCGGCTTCTCCGCGGACGGCTCGTGCGGCACGAACGTCCCACGGTTGTCCGGGTCCACCAGCGCCCGGTACTCGTCCTCGGTGCCCTGGTACACGTCCGGCACGCCGGGCATCGTCAGATGGACCAGGGCGGCCCCCAGGACGTTCGCCCGCACGTGCGGTGCCAGCGAGGCCCGCAGGGCGGCCACGTGCCGTCCGGGGGGCCCGCACGGCCCGTCGGCGACGAACGCCGTCACCGCGTCCTCGTACGCGGGATCGCGCTCGGTCCAGGCGGTGCGCGTCCCGGCCTCCCTGACGTGTTTCAGCAGGGCGTCCCGGACCCGCTGCGCGTAGACCTCGGACCCGTCCCCGCCGGTGGCCGGGCCGAGCCCGAACACCGTCTGCCACGCGGCCCACGCCAGCTGCGGGTCGGGGGTTCCCAGCCCTTCGCCGGTCACCTCCGCCAGGACCTCGGACCAGGCCTCCGGGCACTGGGTGAGGACGGCGACGGCGGTGCGCACGTCCGCGCTGCGCTTCGTGTCGTGGGTCGACAGGACGGTCCCGGTGGCGGGCCGGTCGCGCTGCACGCGCGCGCAGTGGGCGTGGAAGTCGTCCGGGGACACCGCGGGACTGCCCGGGTCGCCGCCCACCTCGTTCGCCGACAGCAGCGGCACGTAGCGGTAGAACGCCGTGTCCTCCACCGACTTGGCCCGCAGCGCCGACGAGGTCTGCGCGAACCGGGCCCGGAAGGCGGCCTTCTCGGGCCCGTCGCCGTCCCGGCCGAGCAGCAGGTCCCGTACGACGTCCACGGCGTGCGCCTCCTCGGGCACCCGGAACGCGGACCTGGCCTCGGCGGCGGCCTGCTCGGTGACCACCAGGGACGCGTCCGTGGACGGGTAGGGCCGGTACACCTCCATCCGGACCAGGAGCTCGCGCAGCGCGGTGCCCAGGGCCCAGGGGGCGTGGTCGCGGGCGGCGGGATCGGGGGAGTCGGCGCACAGCTCGCTCACCTCGAGGGTGAGACGGTCGGCCTCCGCGGCCAGTTCGTGCGTGATCACCTCGTACGCCGCCCGGCGCGCCGTGCTCTCCCAGTGGCCGCCCAGGTCGGCCTGAGGGCCCGCGAAGCGCCGGTAGCGGCCGAGCAGCCGGCTGGCGCCCGCCCCGTCCGTGAAGAGGCCGTCGACGTGCCGCAGCGCGTCGTAGCCGGTGGTGCCCGCCACGGGCCACGCGGGCGGGAGCGGCTCGCCGTCCGCGAGGATCTTCTCGACGACCGTCCAGCAGCCGCCGGTGGCCTCGTGCAGCCGGCGCAGATAGGCGTCCGGGTCCGCCAGCCCGTCCGGGTGGTCGACGCGCAGTCCCTCGATCACCCCGTCGGCGACGAGCTCCAGGATCTTCGCGTGGGTCGCCGCGAACACCTCGGGTTCCTCGACGCGCACGCCGATGAGCTCCGAGATGCTGAAGAAGCGCCGGTAGTTGAGTTCGGTGCGGGCCAGCCGCCACCACACGGGGCGGTAGCACTGGGCGTCCAGGAGCTGGGGCATCGGCAGTCCCGCGGTGCCCTCGCGCAGCGGGAACACGTGGTCGTAGTAGCGCAGTACGTCGCCGTCGACCTTGAGCTGGCCGATCTCGGCGCCGAGGCGGTCCCCGAGCACCGGCAGCAGCAGCCGGCCCCCATGGGCGGCCCAGTCGATGTCGAACCAGCGCGCGTACGGCGACCCGGGGCCCTCGCGCAGGACCTCCCACAGGGCGCGGTTGTGGCGGGGGGCCATCGCCATGTGGTTCGGCACGATGTCCACGACGAGCCCGAGGCCGTGCTCCCGGGCGGTGCGGGCCAGGGAGCGCAGCCCCTCCTCGCCGCCCAGTTCGGCCCGTACGCGCGCGTGGTCCACCACGTCGTAGCCGTGGGCCGAGCCGGGGACGGCCTCCAGGACGGGGGACAGGTGCAGGTGGGAGACGCCGAGCGAGGCCAGATGGGGCACGGCCGCCTCGGCGCGGCGGAACGGGAACTCCGGCTGGAGCTGGAGCCGGTAGGTGGCGGTCGGCACGACGGGGGCGACCGGGCGGGGGACGACCGAGTCCGCGATCGCCGGTTCGGGGCGCTCAGGGGTCATGCGACTCTACGTACCCGTCCGGCCGGATTTCTGTCACCTGCGCCCGCGGAAGGGCACGCGCGGCCCCTCCCTCCCCGGCCGCGCGCCGGGGAGGGAGGCCGTCCTGGAGCGTGCCGGGCGTCGCCGGGCGGGGCTTCGCGGACACGTCCTACGCGGGTCGCTGGAGCACGGTCATGCTCCGGTCGACCAGGGTGAGCCGGTCGCCCGCCGTGACCTTCGCGCCCGTGCCCGGGGCCACCCCCTCCGGGAGGGAGGTGTCGACGACGACCTGCCACTGGCGGCCGTGGTCGACCGGTACGACGAACTCCAGGGGCTCGGGGGAGGCGTTGAACATCAGCAGGAACGAGTCGTCGCAGATGCGCTCCCCGCGGGGGCCCGGTTCGGAGATCGCGTTGCCGTTGAGGAACACGGAGAGCGCCCGGGCCTGCGCGGAACCCCAGTCGCGCTGGGTCATCTCCTGGCCCTCCGGGGTGAACCACGCGATGTCGGAGAGCTCGTCGTGGGTGCCCTGGACGGGCCGTCCGTGGAAGAAGCGCCGCCGCCGGAAGACGGGGTGGTCCCGGCGCAGCCACACCATCGCGCGCGTGAAGGCGAGGAGCTCGCAGTCCTCCTCCGGCCACGGCACCCAGGCCAGTTCGCTGTCCTGGCAGTAGGCGTTGTTGTTGCCGCCCTGGGAGCGCGCGAACTCGTCGCCGTGGCTGAGCATCGGCACGCCCTGGGAGAGCATCAGGGTGGCGATGAAGTTGCGCCGCTGGCGGGCCCGCAGCGCCAGCACGTCCGGGTCGTCCGTCTCGCCCTCGGTGCCGCAGTTCCAGGAGCGGTTGTGGCTCTCGCCGTCCCGGTTGTCCTCGCCGTTGGCCTGGTTGTGCTTGTCGTTGTACGACACGAGGTCGTTCAGGGTGAAGCCGTCGTGGCAGGTCACGAAGTTGATGGAGGCGAGCGGACGGCGTCCGTCGTCCTGGTAGAGGTCGGACGAGCCGGTCAGCCGGGAGGCGAACTCCGCCAGTGTGCGCGGCTCACCGCGCCACATGTCCCGCACGGTGTCGCGGTACTTGCCGTTCCACTCCGTCCACAGGGGCGGGAAGTTGCCCACCTGGTAGCCGCCCTCGCCCACGTCCCAGGGCTCGGCGATCAGCTTCACCTGGGAGACCACCGGGTCCTGCTGGACGAGGTCGAAGAACGACGACAGCCGGTCCACCTCGTGGAACTGGCGCGCCAGCGTGGCCGCGAGGTCGAAGCGGAAGCCGTCCACGTGCATGTCGGTGACCCAGTAGCGCAGCGAGTCCATGATCAGTTGCAGGACGTGCGGGGACCGCATGAGCAGGGAGTTCCCGGTGCCCGTGGTGTCCATGTAGTAGCGGGGGTCGCCCGTCAGCCGGTAGTACGAGGCGTTGTCGAGGCCCCGGAAGGAGAGCGTCGGGCCCAGGTGGTTGCCCTCGGCCGTGTGGTTGTAGACCACGTCGAGGATGACCTCGATGCCGGCCTCGTGCAGCGCCCGGACGGCCGACTTGAACTCCAGCACCTGCTGGCCCCGGTCGCCCCAGGACGCGTACGCGTTGTGCGGGGCGAAGAAGCCGATCGTGTTGTAGCCCCAGTAGTTGCTGAGGCCCATGTCGGACAGACGGTGGTCGTTGACGAACTGGTGTACGGGCATCAGCTCCAGGGCCGTGACGCCCAGTTCCGTCAGGTGTTCGATGATCGCCGGATGGGCGAGGGCCGCGTACGTGCCGCGCAGCTCGTCCGGGAGGGCCGGGTGCAGCATCGTGAGGCCCTTCACGTGGGCCTCGTAGATCACCGTGTGGTGGTACTCCGTACGGGGGCGCCGGTCGTCGCCCCAGTCGAAGTACGGGTTGACCACGACCGACGACATGGTGTGCGGCGCCGAGTCGAGGTCGTTGCGCCTGTCGGGCGACCCGAACGGATAGCCGTACACCTCCTCGCCCCAGCGCACGGAGCCCGCGATCGCACGCGCGTACGGGTCGAGCAGCAGCTTCGCCGAGTTGGCGCGCTGCCCGCGCTCGGGCGCGTACCGCCCGTGCACCCGGAAGCCGTACCGCTGTCCGGGCATGACGCCGGGCAGGTACGCGTGGCGCACGAACGCGTCGGTCTCCCGCAGTTCCACCGCGGTCTCCGAGCCGTCGTCGTGCAGAAGGCACAGCTCGATGCGGTCGGCGGCCTCCGAGAAGACCGCGAAATTGGTGCCGGCGCCGTCGTACGTGGCACCGAGTGGATACGCCTCGCCAGGCCAGACCTGCATGGATATGACTCTTCCCGTAGTTCCGTGCCCCTGGGGGCGAGTCCGAGTCCGAGTCTTCCCGAAAGTGATGGAACCTCACACGGCTTACATCCCTCTTACCCCGCGACCAGGCATATCTCTTATGCCGAACCAGTGGGACTCGAACGACTCCTGGGGATGTGGGAGGAGTGGGGGGAAACGTGCGCAAGATAGTGCACCGCCACCTGGGCAAGGTGGTGGCGGGTGCGGCCATCGCGGTGGCCGGGACGGCCGTGATGATCGGGATCACCCTGCCGGGGTCGGCGGGAGCCGAGGAATCCGGCGGGGGCCTCCAGGCCGGCGGGACCGCGCAGCAGGCGGCACAGGACGGCCAGGACGGCGGGAGCAGCGGTCAGGGCGGCGTCGTGCGGCCCGGCGTCGTCGAGCGGGCGCCTGCCGAGGGGCAGAAGGGCAAGGGCCGTGACCCGCTGACCGACGACGAGATGCGGCGCGCCGAGCGGATCGCGGTGAACCGGCAGCTCTTCAACTCCAGCGAGAACGTCGAGGGCGCGCGCGGACCGCAGCGCATCGGGATCGATCTCGCCGAGCCCGACGCGGCGGACCTGGACAACCCGGACGCGCCGCGCCGCGCCGACATCAGGTTCTACGACTACAAGGACGACACGCTCGTCACCAAGACCGTCGACCTCGACACCGGGAAGGTCGAGCAGACGGGCGTCCAGCACGGCGTACAGCCGCCGATCAGCCGTGACGAGATGACCGAGGCGGCCGAGCTGCTGATCGCCGACCCGCTGGGCGCCGGCCTGAAGGCCGACTACAAGGACGCGACCGGCAAGGAACTCACCTCGCCCGGCCAGCTGATGCTGAACAGCATGGTCTACCGCGCGACCCCCGGTGCCCAGCCCGCCGTCCTCGGCGCCTGCGGCGAGCACCGGTGCGTCCGGCTCTTCCCGAAGGTCAAGAACGGGCCCTGGATCGACAGCCGTGACCTGGTGATCGACCTGAGTGCCCGCAAGGTCGGCAAGCTCGGCTGAGCGCCGCCCCTCTTCCCTTACCGCCTTCACAGCTTTCCGCAAGGAGTCGTCTCTTCATGCGCGTCAACAGAAACAGCCGTGCCCGCAGCCGCGCCGCCGTGGGCCTCTCGGCGCTCGCCCTGGCCGCCGGCGCGACGACGGCCGCGGGGCCCGCCGTCGCCCAGCCCAGGTCCGCGCCCGCCCCGGCACCCGACTGCAGCGCCGCGTACCGGATCGAACAGAAGCTCTCCACCGGCACCACCTGGCGGATGTGCTGGCACTACGAGAGCGAGGCCGGCCTCGTCCTGGAGGACATCTCCTACCAGCCTCCCGGCGAGGCCCAGCCGATCAAGATCCTGAACACCGCCAAGCTCGCCCAGATCCACGTCCCCTACGACGACGGCTCGGTCGAGTACAACGACCTGACCGGCGCCGGCTTCGGCCAGGGCCTGGTCGACATGACCCCCGCCGAGTGCCCCGGCGGCGCCATCAAGACGGTCAAGGTCCCCGACGCCTGGGACCCGCAGCACGCGAACGTCAAGGGCCTTTGCACCACGACCCGTTCACGCGGCCACGCCTACCGCATGGAGGCCGACACCGGGAACAAGGTCTTCCAGAAGCAGGGCAAGGACCTGCTGATCTACACGGTCAACAAGGTCGGCTGGTACGAGTACATCACCGAGTGGCGCTTCCAGGACGACGGCACCCTCAACATGAACGTCGGCGCCACCGGCAGCCTCTCGCCCGGTGACTACGACGCGGGCGACGGCCGCGGCTGGCCGCTCGGCAAGGGCGCCAAGGACTACGCCACGAGCCACAGCCACAACATCTTCTGGCGGCTCAACTTCGGCCTGGACGGCTCGTCCAAGACGAAGGTCGAACAGTACGACTCGGTGGTCAGCCCGCCCGCGCGGGGCCAGGAGGCCCCGAGCAACAAGACCACGGTCACCAAGGTCGGCAAGGAACTCGCCGGCGACGCCAAGAACATGCGCTGGTGGCGCATCGTCAGCAACTCCGGCAAGAACAAGGACAATCACGCACGCTCGTACGAGATCGTCCCGGGCGCGACCACCAAGTACCCCGGCCGCCCCTTCACCAAGCACGACGTCTACTTCACCGAGTACAACAAGTGTGAGCAGTTCTCGAGCGACAACCTGCCCAACTGCGGTGCCGGGCACGGCAAGTCCGTCGACAAGTGGATCGACGGACAGACGCTCACCCACCCCGTGGTCTGGGTCAACTCGGGGTTCCACCACATCGCCCGGGACGAGGACCAGCAGCCGATGCCGGTCCACTGGCAGGGATTCTCCCTCGCCCCGCGTGACGTCACCGCCATGAACCCGCTCACTCCGGCGGAGCTCGCGGACCAGAACGGGAATGTCGAATCACGGTAGTTGGGAAACGACATGCGCATCGGGCTGCACCGCTCGCCGCTCCCGGAGTACCCTTCCTTGATCGTTGATTGGGGCCTGGCCCCTGGGGAGTGCTCGGGGGAGCGGAAGGCGGTGCACGGGTGGGCTCGGGAGGGCTGGAGCTGCCTCCTGGTGACGAGGGTCACGAGGGGAACTCCACGGATGTCCCGCCCGGCGCGGTGTCCCTGGCACGGCCGATGGAAATGGGATCCATCGGACCGGAACTGGACTGGGGCGCCGACGCCTGGAGCGAGGTGCGCACCCGTGCCCAGCGGGCCGGGCGCGCCTACATCTGGCTGAACCTGGTCGAACAGCGGCTGCGCGCGGTCGTGGCCGCTGTTCTCCGGCCCGTCTACGAACCCGTCCACGGCGACGACTGGGTGGTCGCCGCGGCGGGTCCGGCCGGCCAGGAATGGGTGCAGCGGGCCGTCGCGGTGCGCGAAGTCAGCCGCCGCAAGGGGTACTTGCTCGATCCGGCCGACGACAACGTGCTGAGTTTCCTCACGTTGCCCCAGCTGCGCGAGCTGATGGTGCAGCACTGGCCGTGTTTCGAGCCGTACTTCGACGAACGCAGGGACGTCGAACTCGCCCTGGACGAGCTGGAAGTGACCCGGAACGTCGTGTCGCGCAACCGCGCTCTGTCCGAGGCCGTCCTGAACCAGGCCGAGCGGGCCGCGGCGAGGCTCCTGGAGATCCTCGGCGCCGGGAGCGACGTGCCCTCCGCGCGCAGGCTGCCCGTGGACGCCGTCGAGGACCTCGTGGGGGACCGCTACGCGGACGTCGTCGGAGTGCACTCCGACCGGGTGCGGCTGCTGCGCCAGTTCCCCGCCGAAGACCTCTTCGGCGGCGCCCGCCGGCTCGACGCGATCGGCATCGGCCTGAACCTGCTGGTGCAGAACTTCTCCGGGCGCCGGCTGGTCCGGCTCGCCGAGTCCGGCTGCCGCACCCGGCTGCTGTTCCTGAACCCCGCGTCCAGCGCGGTCAAGCGGCGCGAGCGCGAGCTCGGCATCAAGCGCGGCGAGCTGAGCCGGTCGGTCGAGATGAACATCCTGCACATGCGGCGGGTGCGGTCCCGGCTGCGCGACCCGGACGCCTTCGCGATCCAGGTCTACGACGAGACGCCCCGCTTCACCGCGTACCTCGTGGACGGGGACGGCTCGGACGGCATCGCGGTCGTCCAGTCGTACCTGCGCCGGACACGGGGCATGGAGGCGCCGGTGCTGGTGCTGCGCGGCGGAAGCCGACTGCTCAAGCCGGACCAAATGGGTGAAGAAGGGCTTTTCCCCACTTACCGCGAAGAGTTCGAGGCGGCTTGGGCGGATTCGCGTCCGGTGTCCTGAAGGGCGCCCCCTCCGGCCGAGTGGAACGCGATCCTCCGGTTGTCAGTGGCTCGTGCGATCGTGGGGACCACTGGGGGAAAGCACCACGAAGAAGGGGGGCCGCCCATGGGCTGGCACCGGGAGCTGCTGATCGGCTTCGACCTGGAGACGACCGGCACCGATCCGCGCGAGTCGCGCATCGTCACGGGGGCCGTGATAGAGGTCAGGGACGGCGAGCCGCTGGACCGCCGCGAATGGCTGGCCGATCCGGGCGTGGAGATCCCGGCCGACGCCGTGGCGGTGCACGGCATCACCAATGAACGCGCGACCGCCGAGGGCCGTCCCGCGGACGAGGTCGCCGACGCGATGGCGGACGTCCTCGCCACCTACTGGCGCACCGGCGTCCCGGTCGTCGCGTACAACGCGGCCTTTTATCCGCGCACCTCAGCCGCGTCTCAGATGTCTCATCCGGAAGTGTTCCGGGTTCCGGCCTGCGCTGGAGTGGGGGCCGCGTGATGACCTGGATCACTGGACCTTTGGCGGCCTTCGACCTGGAGACCACGGGCACGGACATCGAGACCGACCGCGTAGTCACCGCGGCGGTCGTGCGCCTGGAGCTGGACGGGGCCGTCTCGACGGAACGGACCTGGCTGCTCGACCCCGGGGTGGCGATACCCGAAGAGGCCGCGGCGATCCACGGCATCTCGACGGAGCACGCCCGGGAGCAGGGGGTCCCGGCCTCGCTCGCCATCGAGGAAATCACACGTGCTGTCGCAGAGGTCCTGCAGGCAGGGACGCCTCTGGTCGTGATGAACGCGCGCTACGACCTGTCGCTGCTGGACCGTGAGTGCCGGCGGTACGGGCTGGAGCCGCTCGGTGAGCGGCTGGGTGCCGTTCCCTCGCCGGTTGTGGATCCCCTGGTGATCGACAAGCACATCGACAAGTATCGGAAGGGCACGCGTGCCCTCCACGCCCTGTGCGCGTACTACGGCGTGTCGCTCGACGACGCTCACAATGCGAGAGCGGACGCGGTGGCTGCGGCTCGCGTGGTGCGACGTATAGGGGAGAAGCGCCAGTCCATCGGGGCGATGTCTCTGGCGGACCTGCACGACCTCCAGGTACGAGCGGCGGCTGAGCAGTCGGCCTCTTTGCAGGCGTACCTGCGGCGGACCACGAACCCGACGGCAGTCGTGGAGTCGGCTTGGCCGGTCATCCCGCGCAGCTGACGGCTCGGACGGGTCAAGCCCCTCCGTGCGTGAGAGCCTGAAGGTGGGACAGAGTGATGCGCCGCCGGGTGGGGTCGACGTCGAGAATCTTCACGGCAAGAGAGGCGCCGACCTGAATGACGTCCTCCGGGTCGGCAGCGGGGTCCTCGGACAACTCGGTGTTGTGCACGAGTCCCTCGAGGCCGTCCTCTCGGTCCTCGATGCGAACGAAGGCGCCGAACGGCACAAGTTTGGTCACGACACCGGTCACGACTTGGCCGACCTGCTGGATGAACTGCGGCATCGGGTCGTCCTGCAATGCCTTCAAGGACAGCGGCACGCGCTCTCTCGCCATGTCGACGTCGAGGACCTCGGCCGAGATCACCTGTCCGACGGCGACGACGTCGGACGGGTGATCGATGTGCCTCCAGGACAGCTCTGGAACGTTGATCATCGCGGTGAAGCCGCCGATGTCCACGAAGGTGACACCGAAGCTGGCGATCTTCGTGACCGTCCCGGTGACGATCTGCCCGCGGCGGAGAGTCTTCAGGAAGGCCCAGTTCCGGTCGCTCGGCGTCGGATCGGTTCTCCACCGCGCGCGCAGAACACCATCGCTGTCGGGCAGGACCGCGGTGAACAGCGGGTGGCGTTCGTCGAGGGTCAAGGGCAGGGCCGTAGCGGCACGGGCGCCTGCCACCCGGGCGGCGAGTTCCCTGTACTCGGACTCGTCGGCCATCGTGCTGGAGATGGTCCCGTTCTCGTCCTCCCATACGAACTCCACCGGACCTTCGTCGGGAAGCGAGGCGAGGACCGCTTCGACATCGGTGGACAAATCCGGCCAGACGGTCAACTGGGCACGAGGGGTGAGCCGGGCGCGTACCGCGTCGAGGGTGTCCTCGGTGAGGCGATGCCAGCGGGAGGCATTGTGAAGGTACCCCTCCTCCAATATCGCTGCTTGCCGCATGGCGATGGACCAGTGTAGAAGGGCCCAAAAGTCTTCGTCGGCTGGCCGCTGCACGCCGGGCTCGTCGAAGTCCGCGTCGTAGGGCGAGGCAGCCAGCCGCTCCGGGAAGAGACCGAGAGCCCGGGTATGGGCAACGGCGCGCTCGCAGGGCTGGTCGCTGCTGACGTAGACGTACTGGTCCCAACCGACCTGCACGTCGAACTTGTCCTCTGCCTCCAGGTGGCACCAGGCACCGTTGTCGCGGAGCATGACCCTGACCAGCTCCAGGCCGAGGGAGAGGGGCACCTCGGCACCGTCGTGGAACCCGCTGAGATCAGGTGGGAAGAGCCCGGCAAGACCGTGGCCGTCGATCGCCGGCTCCAGGCCGAAGTGGGCAAGGCTGGAGATACCCGGCTCACGGATGGCCAGATGGTCGACGCCGGTGTCCTCGGCGAAGGCGGCAATTGCTTGCAGATATGCGGCCTCGACCGGTCCGTGGTCGCTGGTCGAGTCCTCAGCGCCGATGTAGCTGCCGTGCTCGTCGCGGTCGGCAGGGTCGTACTTGGTGATCCGGTAGACGAAAGGTGGCACGTTGCTCCCGTGGTTGTTGACGATGCTTGCTCAGCGGTCGATCTCGTGATCGGGAGCGTAGGGCGGGGGCCGGCGCATCGCCGCCTTCGAGGATGGCCATCGAGATCACCTTCTGCAAGCGGGATACCGTGCCGCATCAGGCCGAATCGATCAGCGGCGATCGATGCGAGTGACGCGATCGCTTCGATCGGCTGCCTCGGAGAGACGCTGGTTCTCCAGTGTGAGGAGCTGAACCTGCTGTGCGAGGACGTTGATCGAGGAGCGTAACTCCCGCACCTCGCGCGCATGCTCTTGGCGGAGTCGGCGCTCGGCGCCCTTCAGCGCCTGGACCTCCTGCCGGAGGGAGGCTGAGGGTGTAACTGCTTCTTCTAGATCGGCTACGAGGTCTCGGAATTCCGCCAGAACATGGGGGAAGCGGTAGGCGCTGGCTCTGCTGACGCCGGCTTCAACGGCGAGTGAGGCGACAGTCAGGGAACCGTCACTACGGGTGGGCTCCCCTCGAAGCAGGCGTTCGGAAGCCGCTCGGAGGGCTGTTTCGGTTGCGTCAGTCGTTGGCACGGTCGATCCCCTCGATCACTTTGGTGACGTCGTCGAGATGCTCTCGCAGAGCTGTTCGCTGGAGATCGGAGAGTCCCACGAAGGCCAGTGCACGCTCGGTGTCTCCGCGTGCTGATTCCCACCCGTTGCGATGCCGGGGCGTGATGGTCGAGTTCCCGCAGCGATCCGGGCGGCAATTGTTGAGCATGGGCTGGTCCGTACCGCCAACAGTTCGGCAGAGGGCGGTTTCGGGCTGGTAGTAGCAGTCGTTCAGCGTTCCGACGTGCAGGGTGTTCGCCGAGGTTCTGAGCATGGCGTGGAGGCGGCGCTCGTCGACCACTCGCCCGGGGAAGTCCTGGAGTTCCTCTCGCACGCGCGCGAATTCGTTGTCGATCCGAGTACTGCCGGGTGCGGATGAGCGGACACCGGCTTTGAAGTCCTCGTAGCGCTCCACGATGTCCGCCAAGCGCGCCATGGCTTCTTCGGCGGCGACCTCCGCGCGGAAGCCCGAGGCCGATGTCCCGGCGTATCCCTCGAACATGGCCACGGAGAGGTGTTTGTACTGGATCATTCCCGCGACCGTGCCGTAGGGGCGGTGGGCGATGTGCCAAGCCACGGTTCTGCGGAACTGGCGGGTGGTGAGGTTCCAGGGTTCCCCATCCACGTCGGGCACGTGGAAGCCGATACGCGTGCAGTGTGCTCGGAATTTGTTGAGGTTCTCATTCATTCGGTTGGCCGTGATCGTTGAATACCGATCACGGGTGACCGGTCGAGAGAACAGCGCGTCACGATGGGGTAGTTGCCGAAGGACGTCGATGGCTTCGGCAACGGGCCCGATGACCACCCAGCTTTCCGCTGTGCCGCGCCCGCCCTTGACGAGTTGCGAGCGCACCTTGTGGCGAACGACGACACCATCCGCACTCCGCTCGGTGAAGTGACAGCCGTCCCGCAGTTCCTTGACCTCGGAGTCACGCATGCCGGACAGATAGGCGATGAGGATGTAACAGGCGGTTCGCAGAAGCCGTTCCTCGTGGGGTACAGCGGCGGGGCTGAATCTGTCCCGCCAGAGGAGACCGGTCTGGGGGTGAGGTGCGATGGGAGTGTCCATACCGCCGGGCTCGGGGCCCAGTAGCTCCAGTGCTCGATCGATACGCTCGTCGTAGACGCCTCCGGCGATTCCCCGGCCGGCTCCGGACTTCCGCATGACGTATGTGTAGGCCGGCGCACCGGCCAGGTGTACTTGCCGTCCGACCCCGTCCACTACGGGGACTCCTCGTCCCTCGTCGGCCAGACCGTGGAGATAGTGCTCAAGCCGATCGAGGGACAGTCCATGGATGTCTTCGACGGAGGCTTCCAGCTCCGTGAGCTCGGCACGTGCGTTGATGATGTCCTTTGCCGCGGTACGGATGTAGAACAGCGCTGCCTGGACCAATGGGCCGATCACGTTCGGTGGGATGCGGGGGGTCTCGTTCTCGTGCTTCCGTGTCGGTTCGACGCCGATGACTCGGGTGAGGGGACGGCCGTTCCACGGGTTGATGACCAACGCGTCGGTGACGACGGACTGCGCTGCGAAGTGCAGGCGGGAGAGCACCTGGAGCCGATGACGAAGGCTGCTCGGAAGTAGCCCATCGCTGCGGCAGTGAGCGAGGTAGGAGTCGAGAGTCGGTTGCGTGACCGCGTCCAGACGCAGGCCTTCGTGCTCGGTGTCGAGGAACCGGAAGAAGCACCGCAGGTTCCACCATTCCGCTGCCACCGTCGAGATCGAAGGCAGGGGGCCACGGCCCGGACGAGTGTTGAGCCTCCAGAAGAGGAACTCGCGTGCGGCCTCGCGCCGTACGGGATGGCCGAGGGACTTGAAGTCGATCAGGAACTCGCTGGCGTACCGGTTTCCGGCAAAGCCAGCTACACCGATGTTCCAGACGTCGTCTCCGAACCGTGGCATGAGAGCCGGGCCGCCGACGAGAAGGCGTCCGGACAGAACGGGTGCGGTGTCGCAGGGTCGGTCAGCGCCGGGTCTGAGTGGCAGTGGTTGCGTGGGCATCAGTGACCTCCGAACAGGTTGGAGGGAAGGAAGAGGAGGGGCTCGGAGGACTCGGCCACCGCCTTGGCGCTGAGGACGTCGCTCTCGCTGAACCTCGGCAGGATCAGTTCCCGGATCTGCTGATGGGCCTTGCCGAAGCGGGCCGCCCATTCGGCTTCCGGCGTTTTGGCTCGTTCGGCCTCGATGTGATTGAGGAACGCCAAGATGGCCGGCAGCTTCCTCCGGGTGATGACAGCGTTTCCGCAGCCGAGGCAGCTGAAGAACGACACCGGGCACGCTTTGCCCTTGGTACCGAATGGCGAGTCGAAGAAGTCACGGCAGGACGACAGCCACAGATCGGAGTCGCCGGACAGGAGCGGCCCGACCTCTGTTGGTGAAACTCCGAGCAACTTCGGAGCCTCTGCGGGCTGTTGAACAAGACGTTCTTCGTCCTCCGGTGTGAGGACCGAGGGAGTGCGGGCCTCGTCGAGCGCGTCTTGCAAGCCGTCCGCCACGGCCTGCTCATGCAGATCACGCAGAGAGGGGATGTCCGCGTAGTGCGCGGCGGCGACATCAGGCGAGTGGCCTTGCACGAAAGCCGACATCCTTCCGCCGGTGACCTTGTACACAGCGGCTTTGTAGGTCTTTCGCAGCCGGGACAGGCGCAGTTCGACAGGGCGGCCGTTGTCACTGATGCTGTGTGCCGAGACGAAGCTCGGTGCCGTGCGCGTCACCGCGCTTGTGGTCAAGCCGGTTGCCAGGACGCCATCCTTGGTCCGGAACTGCCACACGGCGGTGGATCCGGTGGACTCCCTTACGGAGGCTGTGAGTCGAAGGGCGAGCCGCAGTAGCCCGCCGGGCGAGTTGGGCGAGCCGTCCCTGACACGGATCGTGTTCCATTCCTGGCCGTGCCGGCGGCGCTTGAGGTATTCAACCTGCACGTAACCGCGGTTCGGGTTCTTGAGGCAGTCCGAGGTCAGCTCTCTGGCTGCTTCCAACTCCATGCCGGATTCGAGACAGAACAGAAGGAGCAATGCGAACAGGTCGCGGCTGGTCGGGTAGAGCAGGGGCGCGAGACGCCCGGGGGAGTGCTCGTCCGCCACGGCTTGACCGACCCGGTTGGCCAGCTCTTTGCGTGTGAACTTTCCCTGGCTCTGATGAATTTCCCACAGCACATTGGCATCGGAGTCCCATCCTGCCACCCGAGGGTCCTGTCCTTGGGCCAGGAGCGCCCGCCCTTCCACCGTCAGCCGCCGGACGGCGCGGTCGACATCGGAGCGTGCGGCAGTGCGCAACTGCTCCACCACGTACGGAGAATAGGCGTCGCGAGGGGAGTACGAACCGACCGGACCTGCCGAGGTATGGGCGAGCCGTCGAACCATTGCTGGCGACAGGCCGCCGTCCTTGTCGCGTAAACGCCGCAAGATCCATACGACGTCGGCGATACGCGAGTACGGAGTGCGCGATGACTCCGGATACCTCTCGCGCAGATGGCTCTCGAACCCGTCCAGGTGACGCGGGAGGAGATCACCCACGCGTAGTTCCGCGTTCTCGGTCGATGCGAGCCAGCGCGTCCATTCTCGGCACGAGCGGGATCGATTCCGCAGCGTATGCGGTGACCCCGTGCCTTGGCCCACGGCGCACGAAGCTGCCAGCTCGGCGCCCAGAGACCGCAGCAGTCGCTGCTGAGGTTCCCGGGTCCAGTCCACCACGGCTGCTCGGTTGTCCGGGAACCTGACTTCGATTCTCAGCGGCCCCAGCGCCGTGAGAGCCGTTTCGGCAGCCTGCCGCACCGGCACATTCAGCCGGGCCTGACGCCTTCCCCGCCCTACCACGATCCCTCTCCCCATGCCTGAGTCGCCGTTGCGGCGACCTCGGACGTCCAAGCGTCCACAGCACCGTCGATCAAGGACTGCGCCTGGTCGGTGCAGTCGAGGTAGATGTACGTCGTCGTGATCGAGGAGTGCCCCAGCAGTCGACGCAGGTGATCGAGGGGGTCTCCGATGATCCGGCGGTACACGCCATCCGCCGACTGAGGTTTGTCCACGGAGGTGATCTGTTCGTGGATGAGCGCCGACAGCAGGTGCACCGCGAAGGTGTGCCTGAGGACATGAGGAGTGGTGGTGACATCGACTCCGAACGTCCGGCACCTCTCCGAGGCACGCACGAACACCGACTCCCAGGCGGACAGAGACACAGGTCGTGCTTCCTGTCCGAGCCATACACACGCAGGGCCGAGAAGACGGTCCTGCTCGTCCACGAGGAAGAGCCGTGACCGGATCGACGGCGGCACGCGTGACCAGGGAACTCTTCGCAGCCGACCGTCCTTCGTTCGCATCCGTACGCCCCGCCGGTCGGGTTGGCTCCCCAGCACTGCATCGGCAGGCAGTGGACGACCTCGGGCATTCCAGCGGTCCAGCACCAATGACCGCTCGATCTCCATGTAATCGGCCAGGGCCGCGACGACTCGGTTCGGCAGCAGGATCCTGCGCCCCTTGTCCCTTTTCGCGGTGGGCGGTGCCAGGTCGAACGGCACATTCTTCTTTCCGTCCTGGCGGTCCGGGGCGGGAAGCTCCGGCCAGCAGAGCGATGCGGCCTCCTCGATGCGCAAGCCGGTGGTGACCAGCAGCTCGGCCATGACGACGTTGCGTTCCGCATTACGGCCACGGAAGGACGGATCGACGGCTCCTGACGGCTGTTGACCGCGCAGTCCGACATCGCGGAAAGCCGCATACCGGGGTACGGAGAGGAACTTGACGGACCCACGTTTGGCGGCTTTCTCCACTGCGCGGTTGTTACGGACGGGCACCTGCCGGCCGGATTCTGTTCGCCGTGAGTTCTCGTAGTACTTGAACGGCGTCCGCGCGATCAGACCCTCGTCCGCCGCCCAGGTGTAGAACTTGTCCAAGGCCGCGACGGACCGGTTCCAGGTGGAGGCCGAGATGACCTGAGTGGGGTCGGACGCGATGCGCCGGGCCCGGTGGAAAGCCGTCACATCGTCACGGTCGGCTTGCCAGACGGTCTTGCCGCGATGTTCGTGGAGGAACCGCCCCCAGGTCAGCAGATCGAGAGCGTACGCCCGCCAGGAGTTCGCCGACCTCACCCCGAGGGTGGGCAAGGACCACAGGAAGCGGTTCAGCTGTATGTCGTAGCTGCCGTCATCACTGATGATGAACGGCGCACCGGCATGCAACCCGTGCCGTTCCAGTGCCCTCTGTGCATCGGTCACCCCGGCCGCTTCCAACGCTTCCGGGTCGGTGAAGAAGATCTCCATCTGATCGCACCCCCTGGCCGATCAACGACGAGGGAGATCGTGAGACACGGTCGTGCGTGGATAAGGCCTTCGACCTCACGCTGCTCTCCGCCGAGCTGCGGCGGTACGGACTGCCGTCGCTGCGCGAGCGGCTCGGCGGCGCCGACCCGGCTCCCGTCATCGACCCGTACACGATCGACCGCTCCGTGGACCGGTACCGCCGTGGCAAGCGCAACCTGGAGGCGGTCTGCACCGAGTACGGAGTGGTCCTGGGCTCCGCCCACGACGCCTCCGCCGACGCCCTCGCCGCCGCCCGGCTGGCCCGCGCGATAGCCGGCCGCCACCCCAAGGTCGCCGCCCTCGGTCCCGTCGAACTGCACCGCCGCCAGATCGAGTGGTACGCGGACTGGGCGGCGGACTTCCAGTCCTTCCTGCGCCGCAAGGGCGAGACGGACGCGGTGGTGGACGGGACCTGGCCCCTGCGGGACCTGGCGGACGAACGCGTCTGACCCGATCGGGGGACCCGGCGCCGGGTCAGAACGGGTACCAGCGCACCGTCTCGTCGCCGTCCCGCAGGGAAGCCACCCGGCGTTCGAACTCGGCCAGCGCCTTGGGGTTCGCCGGCGCGTGCTGGGCCACCCAGGCGCAGCTCGCGGTCTCGCGGGCGGCCCGGAGCACCGAGCAGCCCTCCCACGCCCGGACGTCCCAGCCGTAGGCCTCGGTGAAGGAGTCGTAGGCCTCGGCGGGAAGCCCGTAGCGGTCGCGGGACAGGGCCATGACCACCAGGTCGTGCTCCCGCAGATCCGCGGAGAAGGTCTCCAGGTCGACCAGCACCGGGCCGTCGGGGCCGACGTGGACGTTGCGGGGCAGCGCGTCGCCGTGGATCGGGCCCGGCGGGAGCTGCGGGGTGAGCGCGGCGGCCGCCGCGGCGAAGCCGTCGCGCCGCTCCCGCAGGTACGCCGCGTCGTCGTCGGCGATCGCGTCGCCCGCCAGCCGCAGCCAGCGTTCCACGCCGCCGAGGAGTTCACGGGGCGGCAGCGCGAACGAGGGGGAGGGCAGCGCGTGGACCACGCGCAGCAGCGCGGCCAGGTCGCGCGGCTCGGCGGGGCGGACGGCGGCGGGCAGCCGGTGCCACACGGTCACGGGGTGTCCGTCGGCCAGCAGCGCTTCCGGCTCGGCGGCCCGCACCGCCGGGACGTCCGACTCGGCGAGCCAGGCGGCGACGGCCAGTTCCCGGCGTGCCCGGTCGAGGAGCTCGGCGTCGCGTCCGACCTTGACGACCAGGTCGCCGGCGCCGAACACCGCGTTCTCGCCGAGGGCGAGGAGCGACGCGTCCCGCGCCGGCCCCGGCAGCACCTTCGCCGCGGCCAGTACGTCCCGCGCCCGTGCCTCGTCCATCGCTCGCCTCCGTGCCGTCGCGTACGACGGCCGCGGGCGCGTGCCGTCCGGCGGCCAGTCTCGCATTCCCCCAGGCCGTGACGGCGAAAGGCCCGTCGGCCCCTCCGGGAGGAGGGACCGACGGGCCCTGGGGGCGAGGTCGTCCCGGCCGTCCTTCGCGACGGGGCGAACCTTGGCCGGCGCGGTGCTAGACCCCGGCCCGTTCGCCCTGGCGGACCACCGGCGGCGCGACGGCCTCGGAGCTCTCGTCGTGGGTGAGGTCGGGCATCCGGTTCAGCCACTTCGGCAGGTACCAGTTGTGCTCGCCGAGCAGTGCCATCACGGCGGGGAGCAGGACACCCCGGATGACCGTCGCGTCGATGAGCACCGCGGCCGCCAGGCCCACACCCATCTGCTTCATGGACTGCATGGACAGGGTGCCGAAGATCGCGAAGACGGCGACCATGATGACGGCGGCGCTGGTGACGACACCGGCCGTGGTGACCACCCCGTGCCGGATCGCGTCCTTGGTGTCGCGGCCCCGCAGCCGTGCCTCACGGATCCGGGACACCACGAACACGTGGTAGTCCATCGAGAGCCCGAAGAGGATCACGAACAGGAACAGCGGCAGCCAGGCGACGATGGCTCCCACGCCCTCCGCCCCCACCAGGGAGGCGCCCCAGCCGTGCTGGAAGACCGCGACCAGGATGCCGTAGGCGGCCGCCACCGAGAGGAGGTTGAGCACGATCGAGGTGATCGCGATCGTCAGCGAGCGGAAGGAGAGCAGCATCAGGAGGAAGGCGAACACGACCACGAAGGCGAACACCGGGGTCACCGAGCCGACGAGCTGGTCGTTGAAGTCGTGCGATCCCGCGACCTGCCCCGTGACGGGCGCCTGGAGGCCGTCGACCTTGCCGAGGGTGGCCGGGCGCACCTTGTCGCGCAGGAGTTCGAGGCTCTTCTCCGCCTTGTCCTGGTCGGATCCTCCGACCAGCGGGACGTAGACGAAGGCGACGTCGTGCTCCGCGTGCACCTTGATGTCGACCGGGCCGCGCGAGGCACCCGAACTGATCGCCGCCTCCCGGAAGTCGGCGAGCGCCGCCTTCACGTCGGCGGCGTCGATGTCCCGCGCCTTGACGACCACCTCGGCCGGCTCGGAGCCGCCGGGGAAGGCCTCGTTGACCCGGTTGTAGGTGCCGACGATCGCCAGCGAGTCGCCGAACTCCTTGTCCAGGGTGAGCTGCTGGGTCTTCATGCCGAGGGCCGGTGCGGCGATGGCGAGCAGCGCGCCCGTCGCGACGACCAGGGAGACGGCGGGCTTGGCGAGCACCACGCGCAGAACAGCGCTCCAGAACCTGCTGCCCTGGTCGGCCGGACGGCGCTCGCCCCGGGCGGCGGCACGCCGCTTGGCCCGGTGCAGGAACGGGACGCGGCCCTTCTCGACGCGGTCGCCGAGCAGGGAGAGCAGTGCGGGCAGCACGGTCACCGAACCGACCATCGCGACGGCGACGACCATCAGGGAGGCCAGGCCCATCGCCTCGAACTCGGCGAGCCCGGTGAACAGCATGCCCGCCATCGCCACGCACACGGTGACGCCGGAGACGATGATGGCGCGGCCACTGGTCGCGGCGGCGATCCGCAGGGCCGTACCGGCGTCGCGGCCCGCCTCGCGCTCCTCCCGTTCGCGCCGCAGGTAGAACAGGCAGTAGTCGACGCCGACGGCCAGACCCACCAGCAGCATCACGGAGTTGGCCGTGTCGCTCATCGGCATCAGATGGCTGACGATGCCCATCAGACCCATCGTCGCCATGATCGCGGTGACCGCGAGCGCCACCGGGAGCAGGGCCGCGACCAGCGCGCCGAACGCGATCAGCAGGATGCCCAGCGCCACGGGGACGGCGGAGAGTTCGGCCTGCTGGAAGTCGTCGCCGAACGCGTCGTCGTACTGCTTCATCATGCTGGCGCCGCCGATCTCCTCGATCCGCAGCCCGGCGTGGTCCTTCTGGACGCGTTCGACGGCCTTCAGCACGGGCTCGACGCGGTCGCCCGCCGTCTCCGGGTCGCCGCGCATGTCGAACTGGACGAGCGCGCTGCGGCCGTCCTTCGAGATCGTCTTCGTGTCGTACGGCGAGGTCACGTCGGCGACCTCGCCGGTGGCGCCGACGGCCCGGACGACCGCGGAGACGGCGCTCCTGAAGTCGGCGTCGGTCGCCTTGGTGCCCGGGTCCTTGGCCTGGACCAGAACCGTCTCGCCGGCCGGCTCCTCGATCCCGGCATCCTCGATGATCTTGGCGGCGGTGTGCGTCTCGCCCTTGAGCTGGTCGCTCTCCTTGACGTCGACGCGGCCCGCCGCGGAGCCGAGGCCCATCGCCAGGACGACGAACAGCACCCAGATTCCGACGGCCGCCCATCGGTGGCGGGCGCTCCAGCCGCCTGCTCGCGCGGCGATGCCGCGCACCCGTGTGTCTGCTTTCCCCATGACGGGCCTGCCCCCTCGCGTACGGTGACAGCCCCCTGCCGCCACCTTCCGTATCGAAGGTATGGGCCCTGTAAGCCCGTCTCCTCGTACTGGCCGGTGAACCGGCGGGCCTCCCGCTCCTCCCCGCGGACCGCGCGTCCTCCGCACTGGGGAGGATGGAAGCCCCTTACACGTAACGGCACTTCTCGGGGGCGCGGCTCAGGGACCGGTCCGGTGTGCGGCGCCCGGCCTATGGTGGGCGGATGACGACGACGTACGCGGCGCTGTTGCGCGGCATCAACGTGGGCGGCGCGAAGAAGGTGCCGATGGCCGAGCTGCGCACCCTGATGGAAGGACTCGGGTACGGCGGCGTCCGCACCTATCTCCAGAGCGGGAACGCGGTGTTCGACAGCGACGCCGGGGACGAGGAATCCCTCGCCGAGGAGCTCTCCGGGGCCGTCGAGAAGCACTTCGGCTTCGGCGTCGGCGTACTGGTCCGCGATCACGCCTACCTGCGGGCCGTCCGCGAGGCATGTCCCTTCCCGGCCGCCGAGCTGGAGGCCAGACAGCTCCACGTCACCTACTTCTCGCACCCCCTCGACGCCGAGCGCTTCGCCTCCGTCGAGCCCGCGGCCTTCCTCCCCGAGGAGTTCCGCCTCGGCGACCGCGCCCTCTACCTCTACGCGCCCGACGGCCTCGGCCGTTCCAGGCTGGCGGAGGCACTGGCGAGGCCCAGGCTGCTCAAGGGCGTCCTCGCCACCACGCGGAACTGGAACACCGTCGTCAAACTGGAGGAGCTGACCGGTGCTTGAGCGCAATCCCGCCGTCGAGGCCGCCGTCGAGAGCGAACTGCGCCTGCTCGACCCGGCGGTCCGCCGCTCACCGGACCTCGTCGCCGCGCTGCTGCACCCGGACTTCCACGAGTTCGGCGCGTCCGGCCGCGTCTGGGACCGCGCCTCGACCGTCGCGTCGCTGGCCGACGGGATGGAGGACGGCGGCCGGATCACGACCTCACGCATGAAGGGGGTGCAGCTGGCCCCCGACCTGGTCCACCTGACCTTCGACACCGACAACAACGGCCGCCGGGCGCACCGCAGTTCGCTGTGGCGGCGCATCGGGGACGACTGGCTCCTGTACTTCCACCAGGGCACGCCGTACGACCCCGACGAGGTCGGCGCGGTCACCGGGGAGACGGGCTGAGCCCGAGAAGTGGCCCATGATTTCCGTGCGGGATTGGGCCGGGATTCCAGGCCACCGGCTGACTAGCCTCGACGGCATGACGACCACATCGCCCACCCGGGTCGACTTCTGGTTCGACCCCGCCTGCCCCTTCGCCTGGATCACCTCGCGCTGGATCCTGGAGGTCGAACGGAGCCGCCCGCTCGACCTCCGCTTCCACGCCATGAGCCTGTATCTGCACAACACGGGCAACGAACTGCCCGACTGGTACCGGGATCTGGTGGACAGATCCATCGGGCCGGTACGGGTGGCGGTGGCCGCGGCCGAGCGGCACGGCGAGAAGATACTCCGCGATCTCTACACCGCCCTCGGCACGCGCATCCACCAGCGCGGCATGAAGGACTTCGACGCGGTGACCGCGGAGGCGCTCGCCGAGCTCGGACTCCCGGCCACGCTCGCCGACGCGGCCCACGACCCTTCGTACGACGAGGCGGTGCGCCGCAGCCACGAGGCCGGGGCCGAGGCGGACTCCGGCGCCTATGTGGGCACCCCCACGATCCATGTCGACGGAACGGTGTGGTTCGGCCCCGTGCTCCGGGCCGTTCCGCGCGGTGAGAAGGCCGCCGAACTCTTCGACAGCTTCCGTGTCCTCGCCGCCCACCCCGACTTCTTCGAGCTCAAGCGGACCCGGACCGGAGGGCTCTCCTTCGACTGACCGTCCCCGGAACACCCGCCGCCGTGCGGAGGTCAGGCGCCGATCGCGGACAGGGACGGCATCCGGGCCTCGTCGTAGCGCTCCAGCAGGACCCGCGCGACCTCCGGCGCGGGACCGAGGACGTCGGCGAGCACGTCCGCCCCGGCGGCGCCCCGGGCGATGCGGTCCGGCAGGAAGCCGGGCGCCAGGACGTACGGGGCGACGGCGACGCGTTCGCAGCCGAGGGCGCGCAGCTCACGGACGGCGTCCTCGGTGCGGGGAAGGGATGCGGAGGCGAACGCGGGCCGCACGGCGCACCAGCCGGTGTGCCGCCACTCCCGCGCGATTTCTGCGATCACCGCGATCGCCTCCGGGTCGGTGGATCCCGCCGAGGCCAGGACGACCCCGGTCCGGGACTTGTCCGCGGGCGCGAGCCCCGCCTCGTACAGCCGGCGCTCCAGCGCGGCCGTCAGCAGCGGCGACGGGCCCAGCACCTCGGCCTGCCGGATCCGCAGCCGCGACGGTGCCTGGCGCAGCACCGTGGGGATGTCCGACTTGGCGTGGAAGGCGCGCGTCAGCAGCAGCGGCAGCGCCACCACGTCGCGCACCCCCTCGGCCGCCAGGGACTCCAGCACCCCCTGCACGGAGGGGATGGTGAAGTCGAGGAAACCGGTCTCCACGCGCAGGCCCGGGCGCCGGTCGCGCACCCTTCGTACCAGGGCGTGCACCGTCGCGGCGTGCCGCGGATCGCGGCTGCCGTGGGCGATGACGACGAGGACGGGGCGCTCGGGCCTGCTCATGACGGGGTCAGCCCTTCACCAGGAGTCCGCGGCTGCGCAGCACCCACCGCTCCACCGGGCTGAAGATCAGCAGGTCGATGGCGATGCCGACGAACAGGATGAGGAAGATGGCGAGGAAGACCATCGGCATGGAGCTGGCGTTGCGGCCGTTCTCCAGCAGCTGGCCGAGGCCCACGCCGAGGTCGGGGGAGGAGGCGATGATCTCCGCGGCCATCAGGGAGCGCCAGGAGAAGGCCCAGCCCTGCTTCAGACCGGCCAGGTAGCCGGGCAGCGCGGCCGGCATCACGATGTGCCAGGTCCCGCGCAGGCCCGTCGCGCCCATCGTGCGGCCCGCCCGCAGGAACAGCGGCGGCACCTGGTCCACGCCGGACACCAGTCCGTTGGCGATCGAGGGGACCGCGCCGAGCAGGATCACCGCGTACATCATCGAGTTGTTCAGGCCCAGCCAGATCACTGCCGGCGGCACCCACGCCACCGAGGGCAGGGACTGCAGGCCGGACAGGATCGGGCCGATCGCGGCGCGCACGAACTTCACCCGGGCCACCAGCAGGCCCAGCGGGGTCCCGATCACCAGGGCGAACAGGAAGCCGAGCAGACCGCGCGAGACGCTGGTCCAGATGTAGTCGAGGAGGGTGCCCTGGAGCCAGGCGTCCTGGACCTCGCTCCAGACGTCGGACGGCGAGGGCAGCTTGGTCGGGTCGTCGACGATCTTGAAGGTGATCAGCGCCTGCCAGGCCGCCAGGACGATCACGAACGCGACCAGCGGCGGCAGCACCTTCTGCCGGAACGTCGTGCCGAAGGAACGGTGACCGGCCTCGGAGGACTCCAGCGCGTCGAGGCCCGCCTCCAGCCCGCCGAGGCCGTCGGTGTCCTTGACCGCCTCGTCGGACTTCGTCTCAGTGCTGGCCATGACGGCGGATCTCCCCACGCAGTTCTTCGGTGATCTCGATGGACAGCTCCGCCACGGGAGCGTCCTCGATGCGGCGCGGCTGCGGGATGCCCACCCGCCACTCGCGGGCGACGCGCCCCGGGCGGGAGGACAGCAGGACCACGCGCTGGGCGAGCCGGACCGCCTCGCGGACGTTGTGCGTGACGAAGAGGACGGACAGTCCCGTCTCGCTCCAGATCCGGGTCAGCTCGTCGTGCAGCACGTCCCGGGTGATGGCGTCCAGCGCCGCGAACGGCTCGTCCATCAGCAGGATCTGGCTGTCCTGGGCGAGCGCCCTGGCCATCGCCACGCGCTGGCGCATACCGCCGGACAGCTCGTGCACCCGCTTGCCGTACGCGCCCTTCAGCCGGACGAGTTCGAGCAGTTCCTCGGCCCGTTCGCGTCGCGCGGCCTTGGGAACCCCCCGCAGTTTCAGGGCGAGTTCGATGTTCTTGCCCGCGGTCAGCCACGGGAAGAGGGCGTGCTCCTGGAACATCAGAGCGGGGCGCCCGTTGGTCGATATGGTGCCGGCCGAGGGCTTGTCCAGCCCCGCGACCAGGTTCAGCAGTGTGGACTTGCCGCACCCCGAGGCCCCCAGGAGGGTGACGAACTCGCCCGGTGCGACATCGAGGGTGATGTCGTCGAGGACGAGCTGGGGACCCGCGGGTCCGGCGAAGGACTTCGAGACGTGCTCGATGCGGGCGGCGTACTCGGTCGTGTCGGCGCCGTCGGCGGCCTTGGCGAGCATCGTTGCCATGGTCGTCACCTCCTGGGAACTCTTCGGGATCCGGGCTTACTTGACGCCGAGACCGGCGTCGTCGACCTTGCTCTCGCCCGCGGCGGCGAGGACCTTGTTCAGGAGCGTCAGGTCGTAGATGCCGGTCAGGTTCGGCTTCTCCAGGAGACCGGCCTTGACCGCGTGGTCCGCCTCGGTGTTCAGCGTGGAGGCCAGCGGGTCATTGGTGATCTGGATGGACTTCCAGGCCGGGTCGAGGACGTTGGCCGGCAGTGCCTTGCCCGAGTCGGCTTCCAGCTGCCTGTTCGCGGCGGCCTTGGCGTCGTCCGGGTTGGTGTTGATCCACTTGTTCGTCTCGACGGAGCCCTTCAGGACCGCCTCGACGACCTTCGGGTGCTCCGCGAGGAACTTCTGCGACACGATGACGTTCGTGATCACGAACTTCTTGTCGGGCCACAGGTCCGACTCGTCGAGCAGCACCTTCGCGCCCTCGGCGACCAGCTTGGACGCGGTCGGCTCCGGCACCCAGGCGCCGTCGACGGAACCGGACTTGTAGGCGTCCGGGGTGATCTTGTTGTCGGTGCGGACGACCGACACGTCACCCTTGCCGCTCTCGGCGTCGACCTTCCAGCCCTGCTCCGCGGCCCAGTTGAGGAACGCGACGTCCTGCGTGTTGCCGAGCTGGGGTGTCGCGATCTTCTTGCCCTTGACGTCCTTCAGGGACTTGATCTTCTTGGGGTTCACCACGAGCTTGACGCCGCCCGAGGCCGAACCGCCGATGATCCTGAGGTTCTTGCCCTCGGACTTGGTGAAGCCGTTGATGGACGGCGACGGGCCGATCCAGCCGATGTCGATGGAGCCAGAGTTCAGCGCCTCGATCTCGGAGGGTCCGGCGTTGAAGACCTGGTACTTCGCCTCGGTGGCGCCGAGCGCCTTCTGGAAGAAGCCCTTCTGGTTGCCGACCAGCGCGGTGGCGTGCGTCAGGTTGCCGAAGTAGCCGATCTTCACGGAGTCGAGTCCGTCGATCTTCTTCGATCCGGCGGCGACCTTGGCCGCGGCGTTGTCGTCCTTGGCCTCGGAGCCGTAGCTGCAGGCGGCGAGCGCCAGCAGCGGGAGAGCGGTGACGAGGGCGATACCGCGGCCGAGCAGCTTGGTGCGCGTGGAGCGGATGGCAGACACGGGAGGTGTTCCTCTCGGTGGCCCGGCGGTCACGCCCTTCTCAGGTCGTGGCCGGGAAGTCGGCAGGTCTTCGTCTGTGCAGGTGGGGGGTGAGGGCGCGCAGGCGGTGCGCGTACGTCATCGCGCACATCGCGCCACTCCGCCCTGCCCGCTGCCGAGGGCGCCGCTGCCGACGCGGCCGCCCTCCTTCGCGAACGTCGCGTAGATGTCGATGGGGTTCATGTCAGAAGTCCCAGCCGTCGTCGTCGGACTCGTCCTTGACCGGCTGCGGCGCGGCGAAGGACTCGCCGACCATGCCCGCGGTGAGGGTGGTGCCGTCGGCGGGGTCGATGAGGATGAAGGCGCCGGTGCGGCGGGAGTCGGCGTAGGAGTCGACCGGGAGGGGTTCGGCGGTGCGGATCTTGACGCGGCCGATGTCGTTGGCGACCAGCCGGCCCGGGTGCGGGTGCAGCGAGAGGTCGTCGAGGGTGAGGCGGGAGGGGATGTCCTTGACGATCGCCTTGACCGTGCGGGTGCCGTGCTTGAGCAGCACCCGGTGGCCGACGGTGAGCGCCTCGTCGGCGACGTGGCAGACGGTGGCCTCGACGTCCTGGGTGGTGGCGGGCGCGTCCTTGCTCGGCACGAGCAGGTCGCCGCGCGAGATGTCGATGTCGTCCTTCAGCAGCACGGTGACCGACTGCGGGGTCCACGCGATGTCGACGGGCTCGCCCAGCAGGTCGATCCCGGAGATCGTCGAGGTGCGCCCGGACGGCAGGACGGTCACCTGCTGGCCGACCCTGAGCGAACCGGCGGCGATCTGGCCCGCGTAGCCGCGGTAGTCGGGGTGCTCGGCGGTCTGCGGACGGATCACGTACTGCACCGGCAGCCGCGCGTGGCAGTGCGCCAGGTCGTGGCTGACCGGCACGGTCTCCAGGTGCTCCAGGACGGTGGGGCCGCCGTACCAGTCCATGTTCGCGGACGGCTCCACGACGTTGTCACCGGCGAGCGCCGAGATCGGGATCGCGGTGATCTCGGGGACGCCCAGTTCGGAGGCGTACGCCGTGAACTCCTCGGCGATCGCGGCGAACACGGACTCCTCGTAGCCGACCAGGTCCATCTTGTTGACGGCGAGGACCACGTGCGGGACGCGCAGCAGCGCGGCGACGGCGGCGTGGCGGCGGGTCTGCTCGATGACGCCGTTGCGGGCGTCGACGAGGACGACGGCGAGGTCGGCGGTGGAGGCGCCGGTGACCATGTTGCGGGTGTACTGCACGTGGCCGGGGGTGTCGGCGAGGATGAAGCGGCGGCGCGCGGTGGCGAAGTAGCGGTAGGCGACGTCGATGGTGATGCCCTGCTCGCGCTCGGCGCGCAGGCCGTCGGTGAGCAGTGCGAGGTCGGGGGTGTCCTGGCCGCGGTTGCGGGAGGCGTGCTCGACGGCCTCCAGCTGGTCGGTCAGGATCGACTTCGAGTCGTGCAGCAGTCGTCCGACGAGCGTGGACTTGCCGTCGTCGACGGAGCCCGCGGTCGCGAAGCGCAGCAGGGTGGTCGCCGAGAGCTGTTCGACCGACAGGGGCTCGGTGGGTTCGGTGGTGCTGGTCATGTCTAGAAGTACCCCTCGCGCTTGCGGTCTTCCATCGCGGCCTCGGACATCTTGTCGTCGGCGCGGGTCGCGCCGCGCTCGGTGAGCCGGGAGGCGGCGATCTCGTTGATGACGGCGTCCAGCGTGGTCGCGTCGGAGTCGACGGCGCCGGTGCAGGACATGTCACCGACCGTGCGGTAGCGGACGAGCCGCTTCTCGACCCTCTCGCCGTCCTTCGGGCCGCCCCACTCACCCGCGGTCAGCCACATGTTCGACCGCCGGAACACCTCGCGCTCGTGGGCGAAGTAGATCTCCGGCAGTTCGATGCCCTCGCGGGCGATGTACTGCCACACGTCCAGCTCGGTCCAGTTCGACAGCGGGAAGACGCGGACGTGCTCGCCGGGCGCGTGGCGGCCGTTGTACAGGTTCCACAGCTCCGGGCGCTGACGGCGCGGGTCCCACTGGGAGAACTCGTCGCGCAGCGAGAACACCCGCTCCTTGGCCCGGGCCTTCTCCTCGTCCCGGCGCCCGCCGCCGAACACGGCGTCGAAACGCTCGGACTGGATCTTCTCCGTCAGCGGCAGCGTCTGCAGCGGGTTGCGGGTGCCGTCCGGGCGCTCCTTGAGCACACCGCGGTCGATGTAGTCCTGCACCGAGGCCACGTGCAGCCGCAGACCGTGCCGCTCCACGGTCCGGTCGCGGTAGTCCAGGACCTCGGGGAAGTTGTGCCCGGTGTCCACGTGCAGCAGCGTGAAGGGGACCGCCGCCGGGGCGAACGCCTTCAGCGCCAGGTGCAGCATGACGATCGAGTCCTTGCCACCGGAGAAGAGGATCACCGGCCGCTCGAACTCACCCGCCACCTCACGGAAGATGTGGACGGCCTCCGACTCCAGAGCGTCCAGGTGCGACAGCGCGTACGGGCTGCTCTGCGTCTCCTCGGAGACGCTGGCGACGGTCGTCATGCGAGACCCTTCTCGGTGAGCAGCGCGTGCAGCGCGGCGGCGGACTCCTGCACGGTCTGGGTGTGCGACTCGATGCGCAGGTCGGGCGACTCCGGCGCCTCGTAGGGGTCGTCGACCCCGGTCAGCCCGGTCAGTTCCCCCGCTGCCTGCTTGGCGTACAGACCCTTCACGTCCCGTACCGAGCACACCTCGACCGGGGTCGCGACGTGCACTTCCAGGTACGTCGTCCCGTTCTCCTCGTGACGCCCCCGCACCGCCTCACGGCTGTCGGCGTAGGGCGCGATGACCGGGACGAGCGCCGTGACGCCGTTGCGGGCGAGCAGTTCGGCCAGGAAGCCGATCCGCTGCACGTTGGTGTGTCGGTCCTCGCGGCTGAAGCCGAGGCCCGCCGAGATGAACTCGCGGATCTCGTCGCCGTCGAGCACCTCGACGCGGCGGCCCTCCTCGCGCAGCCGGCCCGCCAGCTCGTAGGCGATGGTGGTCTTGCCGGCGCTCGGCAGACCCGTGAGCCAGACGGTGGCTCCGCTCGTCACTTCCCGCTCCTGAGAAATCGTGGGACCCGCGCCGGGCGCGGTGTTCGTCGTGGTCGTCGTCATCCGTGCAGTCCGCACTCGGTCTTGGCGCGGCCCGCCCAGCGGCCGGCGCGCGCGTCCTCGCCCTCCAGCACCCGGCGGGTGCAGGGGGCGCAGCCGACGGAGGCGTAGCCGTCCATCAGCAACGGGTTGGTCAGGACGCCGTGTTCGGCGACGTAGGCGTCCACGTCGTCCTGCGTCCAGCGGGCGATCGGGGAGACCTTGACCTTGCGGCGCTTCTCGTCCCAGCCGACGACCGGGGTGTTCGCCCGGGTGGGGGACTCGTCGCGGCGCAGGCCGGTCGCCCATGCCTGATAGCCAGTCAGGCCCTGTTCCAGCGGCTGGACCTTGCGGAGCTTGCAGCACAGGTCGGGGTCGCGGTCGTGCAGCTTCGGCCCGTGCTTGGCGTCCTGCTCGGCGACGCTCTGACGCGGGGTCAGGGTGATGACGTTGACGTCCATCACGGCCTCGACCGCGTCCCGCGTGCCGATCGTCTCCGGGAAGTGGTAGCCGGTGTCGAGGAACACCACGTCCACGCCGGGCCGCACCCGCGACGCCAGATGAGCGACCACCGCGTCCTCCATCGAGGACGTCACGCAGAACTCCTCGCCGAAGGTGTCCGCCGCCCAGCGCAGGATCTCCAGCGCCGACGCGTCCTCCAGATCGCGCCCCGCCTGCTCGGCGAGCTTCCTCAAGTCGTCGTCCGTGCGTTCTTGCTGAATGGCCGTCATATCTCCGCCCCTCCACGCTCTTCCTGCTGGACGCCCCGGGACAGCAGTCCCAGGAACTTCAGCTGGAAGGCTCGGTTGCACGCCGCGCATTCCCACGCTCCGTGGCCTTCCTCGCTGGGTCGCAGGTCCTCGTCTCCGCAGTAGGGGCAGTAGAACGGCGCCGCACGCTCGCTCACGACAGCGCCTCCTCGGAGGCGCGCGTGGCCCAGGCGGCGAAGCGCTCGCCGTCCTCACGCTCCGCCTGGAAGCGCTTGAGGACACGCTCGACGTAGTCGGGCAGCTCGTCCGAGGTGACCTTCAGGCCGCGGACCTTGCGGCCGAACCCGGCCTCCAGTCCGAGCGCGCCGCCCAGGTGCACCTGGTAGCCCTCGACCTGCTCGCCCGCGTCGTTCAGGACCAGCTGGCCCTTGAGACCGATGTCCGCGACCTGGATGCGGGCGCAGGCGTTGGGGCAGCCGTTGATGTTGATGGTGATGGGCTCGTCGAACTCGGGGATGCGGCGCTCGAGTTCGTCGATCAGGGAAGCGCCGCGCGCCTTGGTCTCGACGATCGCGAGCTTGCAGTACTCGATGCCGGTGCAGGCCATCGTGCCGCGCCGGAACGAGGACGGCCGGGCGGTGAGGTCGAGGGCCTCCAGGCCCTCGACGAGCGAGTCGACCTGCCCCTCCTCGACGTCGAGGACGATCATCTTCTGCTCGACCGTGGTGCGCACCCGGCCCGAGCCGTGCGCCTCCGCCAGTTCGGCGATCTTGGTCAGGGTGGCGCCGTCGACGCGGCCGACGCGCGGGGCGAAGCCGACGTAGTAGCGGCCGTCCTGCTGCCGGTGCACGCCGACGTGGTCGCGCCAGCGGGCGACGGGCTGGGCGGGGGCGGGGCCGTCGACCAGCTTGCGCTGCAGGTACTCGTCCTCCAGGACCTGGCGGAACTTCTCCACGCCCCAGTCGGCGAGCAGGAACTTCAGGCGGGCGCGGTTGCGCAGCCGCCGGTAGCCGTAGTCACGGAAGATCGAGATGACACCTTCGTAGACGTCCGCGACCTCGTCGAGCGGGACCCAGGCACCGAGGCGCTGGCCGATCTTCGGGTTGGTGGAGAGGCCGCCGCCGACCCAGAGGTCGAAGCCGGGGCCGTGCTCGGGGTGGTTCACGCCGACGAACGCGACGTCGTTGATCTCGTGGGCCACGTCGAGCAGTGGCGAGCCGGAGATCGCGGACTTGAACTTGCGGGGCAGGTTCGAGAAGTCCTTGTTGCCGATGATCCGGCGCTGGATCTCCTCGACGGCCGGGGTGCCGTCGATGATCTCGTCCTCGGCGATGCCGGCGACGGGCGAGCCGAGGATGACGCGGGGGGTGTCACCGCAGGCCTCGGTCGTGGACAGGCCGACGGCCTCCAGGCGGTCCCAGATCTCGGGGACGTCCTCGATGCGGATCCAGTGGTACTGGACGTTCTGACGGTCGGTGAGGTCGGCGGTGCCGCGCGCGAACTCCTGCGAGATCTCACCGATGACCCGGAGCTGTTCGGTGGTCAGCCGGCCACCGTCGATCCGTACCCGCAGCATGAAGTACTTGTCGTCCAGCTCCTCCGGCTCCAGGATCGCGGTCTTGCCGCCGTCGATCCCGGGCTTGCGCTGGGTGTAGAGACCCCACCAACGCATCCGGCCGCGCAGGTCGTTGGGGTCGATCGAGTCGAATCCCCGCTTCGAGTAGATCGTCTCAATGCGTGTCCGCACATTGAGACCGTCGTCGTCCTTCTTGAACTGCTCGTTGCCGTTGAGCGGGGTGAAGTGACCTACGGCCCACTGGCCCTCACCGCGGTGACGGCTCACCTTGCGGCGGGGCGCGACGGCTGGATCCTGCGGGGTGGCGGCCATGGTTGTTACGTCCTTCGAGACTGCGGGGCAGGTCTGATCTGCGGCTCTGACCTGCGCATACGGGTGCACACGGAAGAATGGGCGCAGCGCTGCGCAAGGGTCGCAAAAAGAGGGGGATCGGCGTTGCTGGGCTGATCAGCTCGCCGGACAGATGGCGCTGGACATGCGGCCGAGGTCGACGTGCCGCCGACTCACCAAGGCAATTCCAGTTCCAGACATGACGGAAGCGTGTCACGGGGATCTCGGGGCAGTCCACCGTCATCCAACATGTGGACACCCTTGTCTCGAATCACGAGACAAGGGTGTTGTCGATCACATGCCGGGCCCTCCCGCGGGGTGGCGGGGAGGATCCGGAGCCGCGGTCACCGCGGTGCAAAGCGGGTCAGACGGTGTACGCGCCCGGCCAGGGGCCGGGGGTGGCGGCCTCCGTCTCCTGCTCGACCTTGGTGTCGAAGAGCCGGAAGCCGCGGCGCAGGTAGTTGTCCATCGCGTGCTCGCCGTCCTTGCTGCACGTGTGGAGCCAGACGCGTTTCGTCCCGTCCCGCCCCGGCCAGCGTTCGGCCAGGTCCCAGGCGCGCGCGGTCCCGTACGCGAGCAGGTGGCCCCCGATCCGGCGGCCGCGGAAGGAGGGGACGAGGCCGAAGTAGACGATCTCCACGACCCCGTCGTCCTGGGCCTCGAGTTCGACGTAGCCCGCCGGGGTCCCCCGGTCGTAGGCGACCCAGGTCTCCGTGCCCGGCCTGCCGAGGACCTCCTGCCACCGTTCGTACGTCCACGCGAGACGGTCCGTCCAGAGGATGTCCCCGCCGACGGAGGCGTACAGGAAGCGGCTGAACTCGGGCGAGGGGACCTCGGCGCGGACGATCCGCAGGTCCCCCTGCGGCACGCTCGCGGGGAGCAGGTCGGACGGGGCCGTCTGCTCCAGGGACCAGGTGGTCACACTGATGTCGCTCATGACCGCCAGGGAACCACGGAGCCGACCGCCTCTCCAAAGGCGTCCACGGGGCGGCCGGCGGGGCGGGGCGCGCCGCCGTGTCCGGGGGCGGGCGGACCGCCCCGGGCCCGCTAGGACCTGTCCGGTCGATCATGGCGGAGACGCGGGGTGTGGTGCGCGCATCTGCGGCGTTGTCGTCAGTCGACGACGCTCCGCGTCGCCTCCCTCCTCCGCCTTGCAGCTGCACGCACCACACCCCGCTCACCGGCACCCGTCAAGCACCGTCGGGATCCTCCACCATGATCGACCGGACAGGTCCTAGTCGAGCGAGCCGTCGACCGAGGAGAGCGGCACCGCGTAGAGCACCCTGCGGTCCGTCGTGTCCGTGAGGCTCCACAGCTCGCCGGTCCGCTGCCAGTAGGAGAGCGACCCGGTGCCGAGGCTCCAGCAGGCGTGCGACTGGTCCGCGGTGCACGTGGCCGCCTCGGCGCCGTGTGCGCTCTGGCGCCACAGGGACCCGTGCCCGGCGCGGCCGTCGGACGGCCGCCCGATGTACCACTGGGCCTCGCGGTCGCCCGCGGACCGGTGCGAGAGCGCGCCGGAGATCGCGGCCCCCTTGGTCGTCCATGCCTCGGCCGCCTTCACACGGCCCCGGGTGTCGGCGAGGAGCCCGGTGCGGTAGGCGGCGGTGCTGAACGCGTACCGCCAGACGCGGGTGCGCTCCGGGCGGCCGCCCGCGGCCTCCGTCGCGACCAGGCTGTCGGGAGCGGTCGTACGGTCCAGGGAGAGCGAGCCGATGCAGGGGACCGCGTGGTCGCGGCCGCGGGCGCACGAGCCGCCCTCCAGGTCGTACGAGCCGATCGCGGGGAGCACGTAGCGGTAGCCGGCGGCCGAGTAGCCGTGGCCCACCCGGCCCACGGCACTGCTGTCCACGTCCGCGCGCAGCAGCCGGTGCAGGTCGAAGACGAGCAGGCCCTCGCCGCGGTCCGCCGTGACGATCAGCTTGTCCTGGTACCAGACCATCCCGCCGAGGCCGGTGCGGACCGCCGTGAAGTCCGTGCCGCCGGCCCGCGGGGCGACCAGCAGGACCCAGCGGTAGCGCAGGGCGTCCGGGTCCGTCGCGTCGACGACGGCGATCCGGGCCAGTCCCTCCTCCCGGTCCGGCGCGGACGCCCGGCCGTCGCGGTGCGTCCAGCCGGCCAGGATCACCTGGCGCGTGCCCCACGTGCCGTCGTCGTCGGCGTCACCGGACGTGGTCACGGAACGCGGACGCCACCGCGAGGTCTCCGCGTCGGCGTCGTCCCAGCAGTACGCGCGGGTGGCCGTCGGCTCGACGGGGAGCGCGGCCCGCTCGTCCCCGGTGCAGTCGGCGGTGTTCCGCATCGAGCGGTCGGCGTCGCGCAGGACCCCTTCGACGCCCACGTTGCCGCCCATGCTCCCGCTGAGCACGTCGAGCGCGTCCCGCGAGGCGAGGTTCTCGTGGAGGCCGAGCCGCGAGGCGGAGCCGGCGCGCACCTCGGTGAGGCCGCCCGGACTGCCGGCGTCGGTGGCCTGCGAGGTGCTGATCAGGGTGGCTGCCGCGGTGAGCGCGAGCGCGGTCCCGGCGAGGGTGGCGCGGAGCGCCTGCCCCCTTCTTCGACGACGGTGCCTGCCGCGCTGCTTCATGCATCCTCCCGTAGAGGCCAACTGCCTCCCCCGCCGAAGGCGTTGACGGAGAGACTGGTGGGGTGGCCCGTGGAGTGGATGCTACGGCAGAGACCCCCCGGCCAGCAGAAAGACGGCGGAAGACGTCCACGAAAATACGCTCGCCCCGGCCCCGCCCGCGTTCACGACGGCTCCGGTCCGGCCGTGGCGCGTGCCCCGAGCACCGCGGGCGCGGTCGAGTGCGGCAGCAGGTCCAGGGGGTCCCCGGGCAGCAGGACCTCGACCTCCACCTCCTCGCGGAAGCGGTAGGGCCGGTGGTCGAGGAGTCCGGCGAGCCGGCGGCGCACGCGGGACAGTTCGGCCCGGACCGTGACCGTGCGGGTGGGATCGCCGAAGAGGTCGACCGCGAGCTGGGCGGCGCTGCGTCCCTGCCGGTGCACGGCGAGGACGTAGAGCAGCTCCGCGTGGCGCGGGCTCAGGGACTGGGCCCAACTGCCCGCCGTGCCCGAGACGGTGATGTGCGGGCGCCGGGGGTCGCCGAGGTCGAGGACCACCCGTCCGGCGCTGCCCGGGTCGTCGGCGCCGGTGACGCGCAGCAGCCAGCCGCCGGGCAGCGGCTCGGCGACGCACGTTCCGAGGGCGGGCAGCCAGACGTGGCCGGCGCCGAAGGAGCCGGGCAGCGGGACCCGGTCCACGGGCGGCATTCCGGTGACGGCGGCGAGCCAGCCGTGGGAGTCCACCACGAGCGCTGGTCCGTCCAGCCGGCACAGCAGGGGCGCGGCCACCGCGCGCAGCCGCTCGACGGCCCTCAGGTGCGCGGTGCGCAGTTCGCTTTCGGCCAGTCTGGACACCGCGTCGACCAGCGCGAGGGTGGCGGGGTGGAAGGTGCTGTCCGGGCCGCTCACGTCGATGATCCCGAGCAGCCGTCCGTCGCGAGGGTCGTGGACGGGCGCGGCGGCGCACGTCCAGTCGTGCAGGGTGCGCACGAAGTGCTCGGCAGAGTGCACCTGGACCGGGGTGCCCGCCGACAGGGCGGTTCCGATGGCGTTGGTGCCGGTGGTGTCCTCGCTCCAGGCGGCGCCTTCCTCCAGGCAGATGGCGTCGGCCCGGCGCAGCACGCCCGGGTTCCCGGAGCGCCACAGCACCCGGCCCTCGGGGTCGGTGACCACCATGATCTGCAGGGAGGCGTCGGCGACCGTCCCGAGGCCGCCGTGCAGGGTCGGCATCACGTCCGCGAGTGCGGTGGACGTCCGCCGGTGTTCGAGTTCGTCGGGATGGAGCAGGATGCTGTCCGTTCCCTGTTCGGGATTGACACCGAAACGTTTCGCTCTTTGCCAGGACCGGCTGATCACCGGACGCGGGGTGAACGCGCCACGCTCGCCCCCGGCCGACGCCGCCCAGGTCTCCTGGAGGTGCCCCGCCGTCCCGGACGCGCCGGGCGGTGCGAAACGGGCGGGGTTGAACGATGTGGTCTTCACAGAGCACTCCCGAAACCAGGACCTCGTACGGGCCGCGACACCGCCGTCATCCCACATCGTGCCTGCTCTCGGCCGGGTCCGCCGGGCCTTCGCACAAGGTGCACAAAGGAATGCAACGGTCTGCAACTCTCGCCAAGAGTCACCGGGTTCCCCGAAACTTACAGCGACGCCGCCCGCGCGGCGTCCGAGCTCCTGAACGGGGCGAGCGGCGGGGGTGGTGCCGTGTCGGCGCAGCACCACCCCCGCGTCGGCGCCTCCTTCAGGACACCGGCCGGGCCCGCTCCACCACCGTGGCCAGATCCAGACTGTGCGGCAGCGTCCCGAAGCCCGTGCCCCAGTCTCCGCCCAGGCGCGAGGCGCAGAACGCGTCGGCGACCTCCGGGGGCGCGTACCGCACGAGCAGCGATCCCTGGAGCACCAGCGCGATCCGCTCGACCAGCCGGCGGGCACGGGCCTCGATGCCGTCCAGGTCGGCGAGTTCGGTCAGCAGGTTCTTGATCGCCCCGTCCAGCCGGTGGTCGGCGCCGCGGGCCTGTCCCACCTCCCGCAGATACGCGTCCAGGGCCCCCGGCTCCCGCCGCAGCGCGCGCAGGACGTCCAGCGCCTGCACGTTGCCCGCCCCCTCCCAGACGGAGTTGAGCGGAGACTCCCGCAGCAGTCGCGGCATGCCCGACTCCTCGACGTAGCCGTTGCCGCCCAGGCACTCCAGCGCCTCCACCGCGACCGGCGTACACCGCTTGGTCACCCAGTACTTGGCCGCTGGCACCGCGAGCCGCAGGAACGCCCGCTCCCGCTCGCTCCCGTCGTCGTACGCCGCCGCGAGCCGCATCGCCAGGGTCGTCGCCGCCTCCGACTCCAGCGCCAGATCCGCGAGCACGTTGCGCATCAGCGGCTTGTCGACCAGACGGCCGCCGAACGCCTCCCGGTAGGTGCAGTGGTGGACCGCCTGCGCGACCGCCTGCCGCATCAGCCCGGCCGAACCGAGCACGCAGTCCAGCCGGGTCGCCGCGACCATCTCGATGATGGTGCGCACCCCGCGCCCCTCGTCGCCCACCCGGCGCGCCCAGGTCCCGTCGAACTCGACCTCGGCCGACGCGTTGGACCGGTTGCCCAGCTTGTCCTTGAGCCGCTGGATCCGGAAGACGTTGCGGCCGCCGTCCTCCAGGACCCGCGGCACCAGGAAGCAGGTCAGCCCGTCCGGAGCCTGTGCCAGCACGAGGAAGCCGTCCGACATCGGCGCCGAGCAGAACCACTTGTGCCCGGTCAGCGCGTACGTCCCGTCCTCGGCGAGCGGCCTCGCCTCCGTCGTGTTGGCGCGGACGTCGCTGCCGCCCTGCTTCTCGGTCATGCCCATGCCGAAGAGCGCGCCGGCCTTCAGGGACGCGGGACGAAGCTCCTGGTCGTAGACCGCGGACGTCAGCCGCGGCACCCACTCGGCGGCGAGCGCCGGGTCGGTGCGCAGCGCGGGCACCGCCGCGTGGGTCATCGACAGCGGGCAGCCGTTGCCCGCCTCGGCCTGCGTCCAGACCACGAAGCCCGCCGCGCGCCTGACGTGTCCGCCCGGGCGTGTCCAGGCCGACGTCAGCCCGGCCGACACGCCCTTGCCGAGGAGGCGGTGCCAGGACGGATGGAAGTCGACCTCGTCGATCCGGTTGCCGTAACGGTCGTGGCTGCGCAGCTTCGGCGGGTTCTCGTTGGCCAGCGCACCCCACTCCTGGACCTGGGCGGAACCCGTCGTCCGGCCGAGCCCCGACAGCTCCTCGCGGGCCTCCTGGAGGAGCTCCGGGTCGAGATGCCGGCCGACCGCCTCGCCGAGGGCCCGGTCGGCGGCGAATACGTCATATCCGACCAGGGGCGGAGCCTGGTTGGTCACGGTGTGGGTGCTGGCTGCCATACCCTGATCCTCGCAGGGAATCCCGGCCTTCAGGCCGGGCGGGAATGCGATCCTTGGCCCGGAGGCGCGGAGCGCCGAAGTCCCCTGCGTTGCGGGTGACGATCGGACCGGCCGGTGTACTCCGCCCGCAGGCATCGGGAGCTGACGTCCTGGGGGAGTTGACGGGCTCGGACGGGGCGATTTTCGGCGGGTGGTGCACGAGCAGGTGGACGTGATCGCCTTCACCGTCGAATTCGTGCAGCTTGGTACCGAAGCTCTCGCACGCGTCCCGCGTGATCGCCTCGCGGCGACTCAGGGTCTCACCGGCGAAGGTCTCACGCCGGTACTTCGTGACGAACACCAAGCGGGCGTACAGGTGGCAGATTGCATCATTTTCTCACTTTATATGAGGATCTGTTTCTCGATGGAGTGAGATGCGCCAAGGTAGTAGGTTCGAGCGAACTCGGCCGGAGGGGGGACTGGATGATCCGTGCGTACAAATTTCTCCTGCGGCCCACCGTCCGCCAGGGGCAGGCGCTGGGCGAGATGCTGCGGGACCACTGCTCCCTCTACAACGGGGCTTTGCAGGAACGCCGCGATGCCTACCGGCACGTATCGAAGACCACCGTCAAGTACGGGGTGCAGTCCGCGCAGCTCAAGGAGATCCGGGCGTTCGACCCGGAGCGTCAGGGCCGCTGGTCCTTCAGCTCTCAGCAGGCCACTCTGCGCCGCCTGGACAAGGCGATGCAGGCGTTCTTTCGCCGCGCCAAATCCGGCGACACCCCGGGCTACCCTCGCTTTCGTGGGGTGAACTGGTTCGACACGGTGGAGTTCCCGAAGGACGGTGACGGCTGCCGCTGGGACTCCACGCCTCACGACCCGGTCACCCGCGTCCGCCTCCAGGGCGTCGGCCACGTCAAGGTCCACCGGCACCGCCCGGTGGCCGGCAGGGTCAAGACGGTGTCGGTCAAGCGCGAGGGCCGTAAGTGGTTCGTCGTGCTTACCGCCGAACAGGAACGGCCGCAGCCGCTGCCCGCGACCGGCAGCGTGGCCGGGATCGACCTGGGCATCGCGAACTTCCTCGCCGACTCGAACGGAGCCTTCGTACCCAATCCGCGCCACGGCCGCTGTGCCACTGCGAAACTCCAGGCGGCGCAGCAGGCCCTGTCCAGGTTCCCCCGTTGTAAGGCCAAGGACCGCACCGCCAATCACCAGCGGGCCGTGGAGAAGGTCGCCGAGCTGCACGGCAAGGTCCGGCGTCGGCGGCTGGACCACGCGCACAAGACCGCGCTCGACCTGGTCCGCGCACACGACGTGATCGTGCACGAAGACCTCAAGATCCGCAATATGCGCAGGGCCCCCGCACCGAAACCCGACCCCGATCAGGTAGGCGTGTTCCTGCCGAACGGGGCCACCGCGAAGGCCGGGCTCAACCGCAGCATCACTGACGCCGGATGGGGGGTGTTCCTGATGATCCTGCACGCCAAGGCTGAAAGCGCCGGACGGGAAGTGATCTCTGTGGACCCCCGCAACACTTCCCGCACCTGCCCCCCATGCGGGCACACCGCCGAGGAGAACCGGCCCACACAGGAAAAGTTCCACTGCGTCGCCTGCGGCTACACCGCGCACGCCGATACGGTCGGGGCCATCAACGTTCTACGGGCCGGGCTGGTCCGTCGCGACGCCGACCTGGTGTAGCGAGAAGCCCCCGGCTTTAACAGGGGGAGGAGTCACACCGCTACCGTAAGGACGTGCACCAGGCAAAAGAAACATCTGAACGGCCACGCCCGGGCCGCCTCCACCGCGCTCGCGCGCTCTACCGGAACGTCTCCAAGCGCAGGACCGCCTGGCTGCTGCTCAAGGACACCGTCAACTCGTGCGTGGAGTACCGCATCCTCGGCCTGGCGGCCGAGGCGGCCTTCTTCACGCTCCTGTCCGTGCCGCCGCTGCTGCTCAGCATGATCGGGCTGCTCGGGTACGTGGACGCGTGGACCGGCGCCGACACCATCGCCAGCCTGGAGTCCAACATCCTGGACGCCTCCCGCACGGTGCTGACCCAGAAGGGCGTGCACGAGATCGCCGAGCCGATCCTGCACGACGTGATGAAGGGCGGCCGGCCCGACATCATCTCCCTCGGATTCCTGTTCGCCCTGTGGTCGGGCTCGCGCGCGGTGAACGTGTTCGTCGACACCATCACCGTGATGTACGGGCTCGACGGCACCCGGGGCATCGTGAAGACCCGGATGATGTCCTTCCTGCTGTTCATCGTCGCGCTGCTGATCGGCTCCGTGGCGCTCCCGCTGATGGTGGCGGGCCCGGACGCCGTGGTGAACGTCGTGCCGTGGTCGACCACCGTCGTCCAGATCCTGTACTGGCCGGTCGTCATCGTGCTGTCGGTCGCCTTCCTGACGACCCTCTACCACGTGTCCGTCCCGGTCCGGTCCCCCTGGGTCGAGGACGTGCCGGGCGCCCTGGTCGCGCTCGCCATGTGGGTCCTCGGCAGCTTCCTGCTGCGCATCTACCTCACCAACACCATCGAGGGCCCCACCATCTACGGCTCGCTCGCCGCCCCGGTGGCCGTCCTGCTGTGGATCGGCGTCTCCGCCTTCGCCGTCCTCGTCGGCGCGGCCGTCAACGCCGCCATCGACCGGGTCTGGCCGGCCGCCGCCACCGCCGTGGCCCGTGCCGCCAACGAACGGCTGCGCGAGGCCCAGGCCGCCGAGTACGTCGCGCGCGTCGCCGCGCACCGCTCGTACGACGCCGACCCCGACGACCCCGACATGCCCTCCGAGTTCCCGGAACGCTGGTCGCGCTTCCTGCCCCCGGAGGACGTGGCGTCCCGGCTGCGCACCCACGCCAAGAACACCCACGCCAAGAACGTCCACGCCAAGGACACCCAGACCAAGGACACCCACCACGACCGCGCCACGAAGAACGGCGAGGAGCGCTCGCGGGGGGAGTGAGCCGGGGCGGCCGTCAGGTCTTCCGCGCGCCCCGGCCCCGGCGGCCCCGTCAGGCCTTCCACGCTCCGGCCGCCGCGGCCTCCCGCGCGAAGTCGGTGAAGTCCCGCGGCGCACGGCCGAGGACCTGCCGGACACCGTCCGAGAGGTGGGAGTTGCGGCCGTCGAGAAGGCTCTCGAAGAGCCCGACGAGGAACCCCGCCTCCTCGGCCGGCATCCCGGACCCGGCCAGCGTGTCGCCGTAGCTCCGCGCCGTCACGGGCGTGTACACCAGTTCCCCGCCCGTGGCCCGCGAGATCTCCGCGACCGCCTCCCGGAAGGACAGCAGCCGGGGCCCCGTGACCGTGAGCTCCCGCCCGGTGTACCGCTCGCCCCCGGTCAGCACGGCCACCACGACGTCCGCGATGTCCCGTACGTCGATGAACGGCTCCCGCACCTCACCCGCCGGGAAGACCAGCTCCCCCTGGCGCAGCCCCTCGACCAGCGGGCCCTCGCTGAAGTTCTGCGAGAACCACGCCGCTCGTACGATCGTCCAGTCCGCGCCGGACGTCCTGAGCGCCTCCTCGGTGGGTCCGGCCAGGTCCTCGCCCCTGGCCGACAGGAGCACCAGCCGCCGCGCGCCGAGTTCCACCGCCGCCCTCGCCAGTTCCCCGACCGCCTTCGTGGCGGCCGGTGAACCGACGTCCGTGGGATGGGCCAGATAGGCCGCGTCGGCGCCGCGCAGCACCGCGGCCCACGTCGAGGCGTCCTCCCAGTCGAAACCCGTGGCGCGCGAGGCGGCCCGGACCGTCAGGCCCGCCGCCCGCGCGGCCCGCGCGACCCGGCTCCCGGTCCGCCCCGTGGCCCCCGTCACCAGCACTGTCATGTCCCGCTTGTTCTCTGCCATGCGCCCAGTCAACTGCCGCCCCCGGCGGGGAACCATCGGCGAACGGCTCATTCCCATAAGCGGTCGTCCACGATCACCCGCGCCCGTCCGTGCCGCCGTCTACGCTGGCGGCATGGACGCCCCGCCCGGCTCGGACACGCTCATGCGGGGGGACCCTCTCGCAAGCCTGCTGGAGGGGCCGCGCGCGCGTGGCGCCTTCATGATCCGTGCGTGCTTCGACCCGCCGTGGAGCGTGCGCGTCGAGGACCGCGCCCCCCTGTCGGTCATGCTCGTGGCCCGCGGCGACGCCTGGGTCGTGCCGGACCGCGGCGAGCGGCTGCGGCTGCGGGCCGGTGACCTCGCCATCGCGCGGGGCCCCGATCCGTACCTCTGCGCCGACGACCCCGGCACCCCGCCCCAGGCCGTGATCCTGCCGGGCGGCGAGTGCTCCTACCCCGACGGGCGCTCGCTGAAGGGCCGCTGGGACCTCGGCGTCCGCAGCTGGGGCGACCGGCCCGACGGCTCCACGGTGCTGCTGATCGGGACGTACATGATGCGGGGCGAGGTCGACCGCCGGCTGCTCGACGCCCTGCCGCCGCTGCTCGCGCTCCCCTCCGACGTGTGGGAATGCCCGTTGACCCCGATCCTCGCCGAGGAGATGACCCGGGACGAGCCCGGCCAGGAGGTCGTCCTCGACCGGCTCCTCGACCTGCTGGTGATCAGCGCCCTGCGGGCCTGGTTCTCCCGCCCCGAGGCCGCGACGCCCGCCTGGTACCGGGCCCTCGCGGACCCGGTCGTGGGCCGTGCGCTCCGGCTCCTCCAGGGCGACCCGGCCCGCCCCTGGACGGTCGCAGGGCTCGCCGCCGAGACCGGTGTCTCGCGTGCCGCGCTGGCCAGACGCTTCGGCGAACTCGTCGGGGAACCCCCGATGACGTACCTGACCGGCCGGCGTCTGGCGGCCGCCGCCGACCGGCTCCGCGAGAGCGACGACACCCTGGAGACGATCGCCCGCCACGTCGGCTACGGCAGCGCCTTCGCGCTCTCCAGCGCCTTCAAGCGGGTCTACGGCGTCAGCCCGCAGGAGCACCGGGTCCGCCCGGCGTAGCCTGGCGGGCATGTACGCGGAACGGGCCTCCCGGCTGCCGGGCGCGGTGGTCTGGAGCCGCCTCCTGACCGGTCCCGCCCCTGACGGCGGTGCCGCGCCGGCGCCCGCGCACCCGCAGGCGGCGGGGTCCGTGCGGGACGCCGTGCTTCCCGACGGCTGCATGGATCTGTTGTGGACCGAGGGGCGCCTGCTCGTCGCCGGTCCCGACACCCGGCCCCACGTCCCGGACGGAGCACCCGGCGGCTGGGCGGGCGTCCGCTTCCACCCCGGTACGGCGCCCGCCTACTTGGGCGTGCCCGCCGACGAACTCCGCGACCGGCGCGTGGAGTTGACCGACCTGTGGCCCGCCGCCGAGGTGCGCCGCCTCGCCGCGCGGATCGACGCGGCCGCCGACCCCGTGAGCGCGCTCGAAGAGGTCGCGCTGCTCCGGGCGGCCGGGGCCGAGCCCCCCGACCCGCTCCTCGGCGAAGTGGTGGCCGCCCTGGACGCGGGGCGCCCGGTCGCCGAGACGGCCGACCGACTGGGCCTGGGGGCACGGCAGTTGCACCGCCGCTCGCTCGCCGCCTTCGGGTACGGACCCAAGACCCTGGCCCGGGTCCTGCGGCTGCAGCGGGCCCTCGCCCTCGCCCGCGACGGGGTGCCCTTCGCGGAGACCGCCCTGCGCGCCGGGTTCGCCGACCAGGCCCATCTGGCACGGGACGTGAGGGAGTTGGCGGGCGCGACACTCGGTGAGCTGGTCGGCCGCCGGTGACGGGCGCGAGCCGGCCGGCCGCCGGTGACGGGTCCGACTACTGGGTCGTCGCCGGTCCTTCCGGCAGCGGGGCGAACAGGTCGACGCCGTTGCCGTCCGGGTCGTGCACGACGGCGTACCGCATGCCCCAGAAGGCGTCCCACGGCTTGAGCTCGCCGTGGTGGCCCGCGCCGACGAGCCCCTCGTACACCGAGTCGACCTCGGCGGGGCTCTCGCAGCGGAAGGCGAGCGACACCCTGCCGCCGCCGTCCGGGGGCCGCCACCCGGCGTGGAACGACCGGATGGTGTCCTCCGTGTCCAGCGCGAGGCGCAGCCCGCCGGGCAGTCCGGCCTCGACGTGCGGCTCGTTCTCCGCACCGTCGGGGAAGACGAGTCCGAGACGGCGGTAGAAGGCGAGGGAGGCGGCCATGTCGGAGACCGCCAGCCCGATCACATCGAATCGTGGAGTCATACGGCCACCGTAGGAGGGTTCCGGCTCCCGGTCTTGAAGGAAACGGACAGAGCCCGGGCGGCGCTCCCGGGGCAGCCCTCGGCAGCGCGACGACCCACCTGTACGCCACACCCGGCTGTCACGCACCGAAACGAAAAACGGCTTGCGGGCGGTAGGGAAACAATCTCTCGACCCGCTCTTCTCGACCCGCTCTTCTTGGCCTCTATCTAGACATTCAGGGGCGCATTCTGGCCCAGAGGGCAATAGATCCTTGTTGTATGCAGCTGTCTTGCGCGATGTTCGTAGGGCAAGCCCGACGGGGGAGGCGGCGGAAGGGCCGTACGGAGGCGGGCAGGCACCTTTTCGGCGAGCCTTGATTTGTTCGGCGAGCCTCCTTGCGTCCGGCCGTGACGTGCTCTCCCTGTTCGAATGTTGAATGAAGGAGAAGTTGTGATCTCGAAGACGATGAGGGTCGCCCGTTCCGTGGCCGTGGCGGCCGCGGCCACCGTGGCCGTCACGATGGCCATGCCCACGGGCAACGCGTTCGCCATCGACCACATCGAGTGCCGTGGCGGGGCGGACTACCTGAAGATCTGGTCGCACCTGGACGGGAGGTCCAGTGTCGACTGCTACGCCAACAAGGGCCGGACCGGCTTCGGCTCGTGGTGGGTCGACCGCATCTCGACGGGCAACAACGACCTCATCTACTACGACGCGAACGGCGACTCGGTGCGCATCAACCGGTGGACCGACATCACCTTCCCGAGCCGTCCTCCGAAGGTCAAGGACATCGAAATCCTCTAGCGGGAGATCGGGCGGATTTCCGGGAAGGGCCGTGCCGGCGCACGTTCCTTCCCGGGAACGAATTCCTTCCCGCGCGGAACTGAATTCCGCATTCCGTGCGGGAGTCGACTGAATTCGGCCCGGATTGCTGGTGCAGGTCACGCGATTTCCGCGCGGCCTGTACCGGCCCGTTCCCGTGCACATTCCGGGAGCCGTGGTCACGGGCGCGCGGGGCCGGAGTCCGGCCGGGCGTACCGGAACGGTTCTCGCCATGCCTGCCGGCCGGGTCACGGCCCTAAGGGCTGTCCCGTAAAGATTTTCGATTCAGCGGGCCCGCGATCGGGCTGCTGTCCGCTCGGCTCACCTATCGGCCGAGTGCCAGGTTGTGCAGGCGGGCGATGCCCCTCATCGCGTGATGGACGCCGTCGCCCTTCAACCGGCAGTCTCGGAGGATCTTCCAGGCATTCATGCGGGCGAAGGCGTGCTCGACACGGGCGCGGACCTGGCGGTGGGAAGCGTTGTGCTCTTCCTTCCAGGCTGGCAGTTCGCTCTGCCCGTGCTCGCGGCGGTGCGGGATGACCAGGCCGGTGCCCCGGTAGCCGCCGTGGGCGATCACGGTGGTGTTGCCGACCGAGCTCTTGGCGCCGGACAGTGCCCATGCCTTGCAGTCGTTGCGGTTGCCTGGCAACGGCCGGCCGACCACTACGACGCGCCGGGTGTCGGCATCGATGACGACCTGGTGGTTGGTGGAGTACCGGTAATTCTTCGACCGCTCGGCCACCCTATGGTCGCGAGTGGGGACCAAGGTGCCGTCCACGATGAGGACGGTGCTCTTGCGGAATCGCCTGCGGGGCTTGAGCGCGAGCAGGGGGCCGAGTTGGCTGACGATGCGGTTGGCCGCGGACTTCGAGACGCCGAACAGGGGGCCGAGCTGCCGCAACGTCAAGTTGGTACGCCAGTAGGCCGTGACCAGCAGCACCCGATCCTCCAGCGGCAGGCTCCACGGCCGGCCTCTGCGAACCGCGTCAGCCCCCTCGTGCCGCAGCTGTGCCACCAACGTGCCGAAGGAGCGGGGGCTCAACCCGGTGAACGGGGCTATCCAGGACGGCTGCGACGCCGTGATCACACCAGCCACTGCGGGAGCCTCACACGGTTCTCGCCGTGGCTGGTCTGTTGATCACCTGCTGGACAGGCGAAGGTTGCCGGACCAGGTTTCACATCGGACACGGCCGGAGTCGAAGGTGATCTCCAGTGCGATCCGCCCACTGTCCGAGGCACTCTCTTCGCTGACTGCCAGCACTGTCTCGCCGAAGTGATCCGTGAACGGGGTCTCGCCGCTGACCGGCGCCACCTCGACGCGGCCTGACTCCGCCATGTCGTACCCCGCGAAAGGGTCCGATGCCTCCACGGTCAGGCACCAGTCCGAACCGGTCGTAATGCGCGTGGCGACCGCTTCGCTGTCGATCAGCCACACGTCCAGCGGGCCGGACGGAGCTTCTGAGTCGTACAGGTGCCACGAAGCGACTACTTGCTCAAGACGACGTCCGACCAGGTAGTCAGGACGCACACCACCCCCGTGCAACGGGCACTCGCTCACTATCTTCGACTCCACGCGTCGACCGTACTGTCAGGCGAACCCCAGCTCACGTCCTTATACGGGACATCCCTTAGGCTCCCGGCATGGCCTTCCGCGTTCTCGTGTACACCCGCACGACCGGTTACCGGCACGACTCGATCCCGGACGCCGTCGAGGCCGTGCGCGCTCTCGGCCGCGCGCACGGCTTCGAGGCCGACGCCACCGAGGACCCCGCGGTCTTCGAGGCCCCCCTCGACCCGTACGCGGCCGTCGTCTTCCTGTCGACGAGCGGCGAGGTGCTGACGCCGCCGGGCCGCGACCGGCTGGCCGCCCACGTCGAGGGCGGCGGCGGGTTCGTCGGCGTGCACGCCGCCGCCTGCACCGAGTACGACTGGCCCCACTACGGCGAACTGCTCGGCGCACGCTTCGACCGGCACCCGGCCCTCCAGCCGGGCAGGGTCCTCGTCGAGGACCGCGGGCATCCCGCGACCCGGCTCCTGCCGCCGGTCTGGGAGTTCACGGACGAGTGGTACGACTTCCGCACCAATCCGCGCGGGACGGAACACGTGCGCGTGCTCGCCTCCGCGGACGAAGCCTCCTACGAGGGCGGGGGCATGGGCGCCGACCACCCCCTGGTCTGGTGCCGGGAACAGGGGGCGGGCCGGGTCTTCTACACCGCGCTCGGCCACGCCGCGCAGGCGTACGAGGACCCCGACTTCCTCGGGCACCTGCTCGGCGGCATCCTCTGGGCGGCCCGGGAGCCCTCCGAGGCCGCTCCGGACCCGGGCGCCTGACCGGGGCGCCGGCCCCGGCGGGGACCCGCTCCGGCCCGGCGGACCGGCCCGTGCCGGCCCGCGGGGTCGGCCGGACGGGTGACTTCCGCAGGAATACCGGGACGCACTGTGGTGCTCTGATCTCTACAGCGCGGTGGTGCTCCGGTCTCTGCGGCGCGCGACGGTGAGGAGCTGGTCCAGCATGGCGGCGGACGCGGTGGATCCGGTGGCGAAGACGGGGGACCCGGTGGTCCCCACCCCTTACGGAGCGGTGCGCGGCCGGTACGAGAACGGGATCGCGGTCTTCAGGGGCGTCCCGTACGCGGCCCCGCCCTTCGGCGACCGGCGCTTCCGCCCGCCCGAGCCGCCCGAGCCCTGGGAAGGCGTCAGGGACGCCGGCGCGTTCGGGCCGACGCCGCCGAAACCGCCGTACTCCGAGGCGTTCGCCCGCCTCCTCGCCGACCCCGTCGTCCCCGGCGACGACTGCCTCAACCTCAACGTGTGGACCCCGGCGCCGGACCCCGCTGCCCGCCTCCCCGTCATGGTGTGGATCCACGGCGGGGCGCTGACCCGCGGCTCCTCGGCCGTGCCCGTGTACGACGGGCACGCCTTCGCCCGCGACGGCGTGGTCCTCGTGTCCGTCAACTACCGCCTGGGCGTCGAGGGCTACGGCCTCTTCCCGGACGCTCCCGCCAACCCCGGGCTGCGCGACCAGCTCGCCGCGCTGGAGTGGGTCCAGGAGTCCGTCGCCCGGTTCGGCGGAGATCCCGGCCGGGTGACCGTCTTCGGCGAGTCCGCCGGGGCGATCAGCATCGGCGCGCTGCTCGCGAGCCCGCGAGCCCGCGGCCTGTTCCACCGGGCGGTGCTCCAGAGCGGGCCGCCCGAGGCGAGCGACCGCGACAAGGTGCGCCGCATGGTGCGCAGGATGGCCACCCGGCTGAAGATCCCCGCGACGGCGGAGGCGTTCGCCGCCGTCGACCGCGACCTGCTGCTGCGCACCCAGGCCGACGTGGGCAGACTCAGCAGTCCGGTGCTCGGCGGTCCCGCCTTCGGCATCGTCGTGGACGGCGACCTCGTGCCGCGCGACCCGCTGGAGGCCCTGGTCGAGGGCGCCGCGGCGGACGTCGGCCTCCTGCTCGGCTGGACCCGTGACGAGTACCGGCTGTGGCTCGTGCCGGGCGGGCTCCTGGAGCGTGTCGACCGGCTCGGCCCGGTCGCCCTGGCCGGTGCGATGGCCCGCTGCCACTGCGGCCACGAGGTGCCCCGCGGCTACCGCGCCCTCGAGCCGGAGACGGGCACCGCCGATCTCGTCGGCCAGATGATCACCGACCATCTGCTGCGGGTGCCGCTGCACCGTCTCGCCGACGCGCGTGGCGGCACGCCCGCCGCGGCCCCCGGCGCGGACGCTCCCGGCGGGGGCCGGGCCCCGGCGCACGTCTACGAGTTCGCCTGGCCGTCCAACGTGCCGGGGCTCGGCGCCTGCCACGCCCTGGAACTGGGCTTCGTCTTCGACACGGTCGGCGCGCCGGAGGCGGCGAAGCTCGCCGGCGAGGGCGCTCCGCAGGAGCTGGCGGACGCCATGCACGGCGCGTGGGTGCGGTTCGCGGTCGACGGCGACCCGGGGTGGGCCGCCTGGGACGCCTCGCACCCGGTCCGGGTCTTCGGCGCCGGGGAGCCGCACACCGTGCACGGCCCGCACGACCGTGAACTCGCCCTGTGGGAAGCCGAGTCGGCCAGGGCCGCGGCCCGGCCCGCGACCGGCCCCACGCGCCGGCAGACCGGCGGATCCACGGTCGGGACCATCGGCGCGGCCGCCCTCGAAGCCGTCGGAGGGCCCGCCCTCGACGCGGACACCGTTCCCGGCGCCGGGAACGCCGACGGGCCCGCGGGCGCTTTCGCCGCCGAGACCGCGGACGCCCCGCCCGGCGAGGTGGACGGCGCACCCGCCTCCCCCGCCCCCGTGCGCATCAGGACACCGCTGTCGGCCGTACGACGCTTCCGCCGCTCGGGCGGCGCGGAACGCCACTGAGCCCTACCCGTCGGCACCGACCGGCCCGGCACCGGTCGGCCCCGGCACCGACCGGTCCGCCGGGGCCGGCCCGCGCGCCGCGTGGGCTCAGGCGGCCCGCAGTGCCGAGGCGATCCCCGTGATCGCCTCCGGGCCCACCCGGCAGCAGCCGCCGATCAGCCGGGCCCCGGCCCGCTCCCATCCGCCGACCTGGCCGGCCGTGAACGTGGAACGGCCGGTCCAGGCACGTGCCCCCGCGTCCCAGGTCTCGCCGCTGTTCGGGTAGACCACGACCGGTTTCCCGGTCACGCGCGAGGCCGTGGCGACGGCCGCGTCGACGTCACCGGGAGCGCAGCAGTTGACCCCGACCGCGATGATCTCGTCCGCCTCCGCGGCCAGGGCGAAGGCCTCCTCCAGCGGCTGTCCGGCCCGCGTACGGTCACCGGTCACGCTGTACGACAGCCACGCCGGTACGCCGAGCCCGCGCACCCCCCGGAGCAGCGCCCGCGCCTCGTCCGTGTCCGGGACCGTCTCCAGGGCCAGTACGTCGGGCGCGGCGGCGGCCAGCACCTCCAGGCGCGGCACGTGGAACCGCTCCAGTTCCGCCACGCTCAGCCCGTACCGCCCCCGGTACTCCGAACCGTCCGCGAGCATCGCCCCGTAGGGGCCCACCGACGCGGCGACCCACAGGGGCCGCGCGACGCCCTTCGCGTGCGCGCGGCGGGCGGCCTCGCGCGCCAGTCCGACGCTCAGGCCGAGCAGTCCGGCGACCTCCTCGCGCGGGATGCCGCGCCGGGCGAAACCCTCGAACGTCGCCTGGTAGCCGGCGGTGATCGCCACCTCCGCGCCCGCCTCGTAGTAGGCGAGATGGGCCTCGGTGACCGCCTCGGGCCGGTCCACGAGCAGCCGCGCCGACCACAGCGTGTCGCCGAGGTCGTGACCGGCAGCCTCGAGCTGGTTGGACATGCCGCCGTCGAGCACGACCGGACCGCGGGACAGCGCGGCGGCGAGGGCGGGGGCGTTTTCGCTGGCCATGCCACGACGCTAGCCGACCGGTGCCGGACGCGCGGTGCTCGGCGTGCGCCGCGCGGTGCCGTCAGGAACCGGCTTCCGGGCCGCCGCGGGGGACCGGGGCCAGCGCCTTCCGGGGGTCGGACTCCCGCGTCCCGGCGTGGGCCGCACTGCGCCGGTCCAGCAGGACGGACACCTCCTCACCGGTGCCGAGGTCCTTGGCCGTGACGTGGGCGACGCTGTCGGCGTCGATGTCGAAGGTCACCTCGATCCGCGGGACGCCGCGCGGGGCCCGGCGCAGCGGCAGTTCGAGCACGGCGAGCCTCGTGTTGTGGGCGGCGGTCTCCCGGCTGCCCTGGCAGACGCCGATCCGGGCGTGGCTCTGACCGTCCTCGACCGTGGTGAAGAGACCGTCGCGCTTCGTCGGGATCGTCGTGTCCGCCCCGACGACCTCGGTCATGACGCCGTCCTCCGTCTCGACGCCGAGGGGGAGCGAGGTCACGTCCAGGAGCAGTTCGTCGCACAACTGGCCGGTGAGAACGGCGCTCTGGAGAGCGGCGCCGATGACCACCCCCTCGGGGACGATGGCCCGGACCGGCTCCCGCCCGCCCGCCAGATCCTTGAGGAGCGCGGCGATCGCCGGCATCCGGGTGGCTCCGCCCACCAGGATGAAGTGGTCGACGTCCTTGACGCCGTCGATGCCCCAGGCGGACTCCAGCGCCCGCCGCACGGGCCGGGCGCAGCGCTCCAGCAGGTCCTTCGTCATCCCCTCCAGCTGTGCGCGCGTCAGCATGGTGTCCAGGTGCACGGGACCGTACGGGGAGGCCGCGATGTGGGGCAGGCGCACGACGGCGGCCGTGGCCTGCGACAGCTCGATCTTCGCGGCTTCCGCGGCCTCGGCCACCCGCTGGAGGGCGGCCCGGTCGGTGAGCCGGACGCCCTGGCGGAGGGCGAGGTCACGGACGAGGTGGTCGACGAGACGGCGGTCCCAGTCGCTTCCGCCCAAGCGGCTGTCGCCGCCGGTGGCCAGCGTCTCGACGACCCCGTCACCGATGCCGAGCAGGGACACGTCCAGGGTGCCCCCGCCCAGGTCGAACACCATGATGTTCTCGTCGTCCCGGCCGAAGCCGTACGAAAGCGCCGCGGCGGTCGGCTCGTTCAGCATCCTGACGGCTTCGATGCCCGCGAGGGCCGCCGCGTCCGCGAGGGCCGCGCGCTGGACGCAGGTGAAGTGGGCGGGCACGGTGAGGACCGCCCGCGTCACCGTCTCGCCCAGATGCGCTTCCGCGCTCTGCCGCAGGTCGGCCAGGATCCAGGACGCGACCTCCTCGGCGGAGAAGCGGCGGACCCCGTGCCGGTGTGTCCACCCCGTGCCCAGTTCCCGTTTGACCCGGTGGATGCCGCCGCCCGGAACGCGGGAGGCACGCTCCTTGGCGGCCTTCCCCACCAGCAGGGTCCCGTCCTCGGCGAACGCCACGACACTGGGGGTGGTGACCTCGCCGTGGCGGTTCGGGATCACCCGCACCCCGCCGTCCAGGAACACCGCCACCGCGGAGTTGGTCGTCCCGAAGTCGATGCCGAGGATCTTCGACCCGTGCGTGAGCGGCCGGGTGACCCGGGAGGCGGCGGCCGGCGCACCGGGAGGCGGTTCGCCGAGGCCGAGGCCGAGGCCGTGGCCGTGCCGGAGCCCCGGGGACGCAGGTCCCCCGGGCGCGGCCGGGTGGAGGTTGCCGGGGGCGCGTGTCAGACGGAGCGTGCCCTCGCAGTTGTTGACGCTGCGGGTCGGCGTCTGGCTGGGCAGCCGGCTGCGCACGCGGTCGTGGACGAAGGCGTACAGCTCCTCGGCCGACACGTAGCCGTCCCCGTCCAGGTCCGCCGAGCCGTCCCGCAGCCCTTCCACCACGGCGGCGGTGAAGACGGACGGCTCGGCCCGCTCCCTGCTGCTGAGCTCGCTCTCGTGGCTGTACTGCAGGGCGGTCGAGGAGGTGATCACGATCCGGCCCCGGCCGGAGAAGGGCTCCCTCACGTCGACCGCCGGCGGGGCGCCGCGGGTCCGCATCCCTTGGGCGAACGCCCCGCTGTAGCAGCAGTCCAGCAGGACGACGGCCCGGCGGCAGGGACTCTGCTCCAGCTGGTCCGCGACGAACTGGGAGGAGACCGCGGTCGCGTCGAGATAGGCCTCTTCCGTGTCCGAGGCGATGAAGTGCAGCCGGCCCCGCGGGTCCTTGCGGCCGTGGCAGGAGAGGTGGAGCAGGAGCAGGTCCTGGCTCCGCGCGTGGGCGAAGAAGGACTGGACCGCCCTGCGGATCTCCGGCGCCGTGCCGTTCTCGACGACGGTGACCTCGAACTCGCCGACGGCCGGGTCGCCGAGCACGGCGGCGAGGTGCTCGGCGTCCGCCGCGGCTCCCGGCAGTTCGTCGAAACGCCGGTCGGCGTAGTGCTGGTTGACGACGAGGAGCGCGGCCTTACGCATCGGGCGCACCGGTGTCCCTGGGAGCGTGCCTGTCCACGAACAGCTCGACGGCGCGCCGCTGGTCCGCGCGGGAGACCGACGTCAGACGCAGTTCGTCACCGCCGATCGTCAGATCGATCGAGCCCGAGTTGCGGCGTGCCAGCCAGTCCTGGACCAGTGCGACGACGGCCCGCAGCGTCGCCGCGCTCGTCGTGGTGACGAGGAGCGTCGTCCAGACCACCGTCGTCCCGGCCCGTGTGCCGCCGGGCGCCGGACCGCCTTCCTGGTGCCGTACGGAGAGGGGATCCAGCAGGGACAACTCCTCGGCCAGGAGGGACACGGCCTCCGCCGCGCCCTCGGGGTCCGCCTCGTCGGTGAACGCCAGCGCGGCTTCGCATCGCGGATCGTTCAAGGTTCCCTCCCCGTCGGTCACCCGGGCCCCCGCCCGGGAGAGGCCACTGTGGCACCGCGAAGTCGCCCTTCGGCGGGAACGGGGGAAATGTGAACCCCTTCCCGGTGAGGCGTATAGGGTGCCGCTCCGGGGTCAGACCAGCAGGTCCAGCGCGTCGACCGACGTGCCGGCGCTGAGGAACGACGTCGTCCCCGATCCGCTCACCACGTCGATCCTCAGCACGTTGTACCGGCTGGTGTCGGTGAGCCAGGCGCTCGCGGGCACGCTGTACGTGAACGTGTGGTTGTTGCCGCGGTACGAACCGACCGTCAGGGAACGGGTGCTCGGCTGGGCCGGCGGCGAAGGGATCGACGACACCCAGTCGTTGACCGTCACCCGCGGCCGTCCGTTCGCGTATGCGGTGGTCACCCCGATCCGCAGGGTGTGCGCGGCGGCGGCCTGCGCGGCCGTCAGCTTGAAGTAGACCAGCAGACCGCTGTTGACGTCCTTCCAGATGTACGCCGGGAAGGACGCGGTCTCGCCGCCGCTGCCGATGACCACGTTGCCGGTCCACGCGGCGGCCCGGACGTCGGACGGATGCGCGTACGTCATCAGGTCCGCGTTCTTGAACCCGGCGGGCGTACCGTCCCAGGTGCCGATCCGCCAGATCGCGCTCGCGTTGGCGGGGTCGTTCGTGGACGCGACGGTGATGGTGTTCAGGGTGGTCGTCGCGCCGGCCGTGACCGTCACCGAGGTGGTGTGGACGGCGAGTTCGCCCTTGAAGACCGTCAGCGCGTACGTCCCCGGCAGGACGCCGCCGATCGAGAAGTAGCCGTCCGAGGCCCGCGCCGAACCCCAGTACTGCGCGGCCTGGTCGGCAAGCCCGACGGTGTACGCGTACGTGGTGTCGCGGCCCGTGATGCCGACGCCCGCGACCCTGCCGCGGCCGCTCGCCGCCACGTAGCCGGAGATGCCGAGCGAGTCCGCCCACGCGGTGGTCAGCGTGCCCGGGTACAGCGAGGAGGAGGGGGCGCCGCCGTCCGTGAAGGCGATGACGTACGGGCCCTGGAGCCCGAAGCGTTCGGCCTCGGTCTGGTTCTCGCCGTAGTACAGGATCTCGTACAGCCCGCCGCCGTCGGTGCTCTGGTGGCGCAGCAGGGAGCGGTAGAACGGGCCGCCCGAGGCCTTCTCGTGGTTGGAGCGGACGACGTACAGGCCGACGCCCCCGGTGGTCCAGCCGGTCGCGGCGTAGTCGATGACGCGGCGCTTCGCGTAGTGCTTCGAGCGGGTCTGCCCGTCGGACTTCACGAAGACGTCCGCGGCCTCGATGACGGTGGGCGCGTAAGTGTAGGAATCGGGCTCGTCGTTGGGGAACAGGCCGGCCTTGACCCGCACGATGTAGCGCGTGGCGCTGACGGAGGTGTCGGCCTTGTTCGTCCAGAGGTAGATGTTGTTCTCTCCGCTGCGGGCCGCGTAGTAGTGCTTGAGCGTGCCGTAGGCGACGGAGACCAGGATCGTCGTCCCGGACTGCTTGATCGTCACCGTGGAGGTGCCGAGGCCGGACTCGACGTGCGAGTTCTTGCCGCCGTAGCCCTGGTACTCGGTGCCCCGGTAGACCAGCGAGGTCAGGTCGCCGTTCGTCCTGCTCACCTTGAAGACGAGGTTCGCGCCGGTGTCGACGACGTAGTTCGAACCGTCGTCGCTCCAGCCGAAGGCCGCGGCGGAGGCGGCGGACGCGGCGGACGCGGCGGACGCGAACGGACCGGACAGGGCCGCGGCGCCTGCGGCGGCAGCGCCGCCGAGCACGACGGCACGGCGTCGGACCAGCCTGTTCGGGGATCCGGGCACGGGGTGCCTCCTTCGGGAGTGGGGGTGCGGGTGTTTCGCAGGGTGACAGTCGGAGCAGTATTGCGAAAGGGCTTTCGCTGACGGTGAGTTGGGGGTCGTATGAAATCTGGCCGCATTTCAGAAAGCGCTTGCCCGCGGGCGGTGCCGTCCTGCCGCCCCGCCGTCCTGCCGGAGGAACCCCGCGTCCGGCGCCGAGGGCTCCGGTGAGGACGGGATGAGCCCCTGGGGCGTCCCGACCGGAACCGGGGCGCCCCAGGTATCCGCCCCGGCCGCCCCCGGGGCCGGCGTCCGGGACTCCGGCCCCGGACCGGACAGGAAGGCCAGTGATGCCCGTCGCACCCGCCGAGGACCGCTCCCTGAGCCCGTACACCGGCCTCACGCGCGCCCACTGGGAGGCGGCCGCCGATTCCCTGCTCGCCGCGGTCGCCCCGTACGCCACCGACGACCAGGCCCTTTACCACCTCCCCGGAGGGCACACGAGCAGTGCCGGTCGGCTCTCCGACGGCCTGGAGGGCTACGCCCGCACGCTGCTGCTGGCGGGCTTCCGCCGCGACGAGAAGGTCCTGGAGCGGTACGCGCGCGGGCTCGCCGCCGGAACGGCGGGCGGCTGGCCCCGGATCGAGGACCGCGGCCAGCCGCTCGTCGAGGCCGCGTCGATCGCGCTCGCGCTGCGGCTGACCAGGCCGCTCCTGTGGGACCGGCTGGACGACGGCGTGCGGCAGCGGGCCGCCGCGTGGCTCGGCGACGCGCTGACGGCCGAACCCTGGGCCTGCAACTGGGAGTTGTTCCCGGTGGCCGTCGGAGGCTTCCTGCTGGAGGCCGGCTGCGAACCCGACGCGTCGCGTGCCGCGATCGACCGCGGACTGGAGCGCATCGAGCAGTGGTACCTCGGCGACGGCTGGTACACCGACGGACACGGGCGCAAGTTCGACCACTACAACGGCTGGGCGATGCACCTCTACCCGGTGCTGCACGCCTGGCTGGCGGACGACACCCGGCTCCTCGACCTGTACGCGGGCCGCCTGGAGTCCCATCTCGGCGACTACGCGCGCCTGTTCGGCGGTGACGGCGCGCCGATGCTCCAGGGCCGTTCGCTCACCTACCGTTTCGCGGCCGCCGCCCCGCTGTGGCTCGGCGCGCTCACCGGCCGCACGCCCCTGTCCCCGGGCGAGACCCGGCGCCTCGCCTCCGGCGCCCTGCGCTACTTCCTCGACCGGGGCGCGGTGGACGGCGACGGACTGCTCACCCTCGGCTGGCACGGCCCCGACGAGACGTTCGCGCAGCACTACTCGGGACCCGCCTCGCCGTACTGGGCGAGCAAGGCGTTCGTCGCCCTGCTGCTGCCCCCGGAGCACGAGGTCTGGACGGCCACGGAGGAAGCGGGCCCGGCCGGGCGCGCCGACGCCGTCACCGGGATCGGGCCGCCCAACTGGCTCGTCCAGTCGACGCGTTCGGACGGCCTGGTCCGCCTCCACAACCACGGCAGCGAGGACGTCCGCTACGACCCCTACTACACGCGGCTCGCCTACTCGACGGTGACGAAGCCCTCACCGTCGTACGACAACAGCGTGATCGTCGGCGGCGACGCGAGCCGTACGGGGATCGTGCCGCTGGGGGTCGGGGAGGGCTGGGCGGCGTCCCGGCACACCGTCTCGGAGGCTGTCGGGGCCGTCTGCCTCGTGGTCGCCCGGGGTGCCGTGGAAGTGCGGGCCCACCTGGTGTCGGGCGCGGCGCCCGGGACGCCGGTACGGGTCACGGGCTGGGCCGCGCACGACGGCGCCCGCTGCGAACTCCTGCCGGCGCACGGCCTGTCGGGAACGGGGGAGGGCGTCACCGGGGACGGCCCGTCCCTCTTCGTCGCCCTCGTCCGCCTCACCGGGGACCGGGACCCGCTCCCGCTCACGGACCTGGTGTCCGTGCGGGTGACGACACCCGGGAAGGCGGGGACCGGCGCGTACGACGTCACGGTGACCTGGGCCGAGGGAGGAACGGCGGCCTTCCGCTTCGACGGCGCCGACGGAATCGTCCCCCTGGACGGCGGTGACCCCGCGGACGGTCCTTAGAGTTCGGGGTGGGGCGGAGACGGATCCGCCGGGGCAGGGGGATGTGTCATGGACGGTTCGGACGAGGGGCGGGGCGGCAGGACCGGCGGCGGCCCGGTGGACGCGGAGCACATGATCGCGGAGGCGCGGAAGGCGTTCTTCGTGATGTTCGGGTTCCTGGCGGTCGTCTGGCTGGTGCAACTGGCCAACTACGCGGACCACTACGCCCTCTCCCGGGACCACGGGCTCGTCTCCGGCGATGTCACCACGCTGCCCGGCATCCTCAGCGCGCCCCTCCTGCACTGGAACTGGGCGCACATCGAGAGCAACTCCGGCCCGCTGTTCGTCTTCGGTTTCCTCGCCGCCTACCGGGGTGTGGCCCGCTTCCTCGCGCTGAGCCTGCTGGTGGCGGTGAGCAGCGGCCTCGTGGTCTGGTTCTTCGAACGGGGCGACGCGGAGACGGTCGGCGCGAGCGGCCTGGTCTTCGGGTACTTCGGATACGTCGTGGTCCGCGGGATCTTCGACCGGCACCTGATCGACACGCTGATCGGCGTCGTCATGGCGGCCTCCTTCGCCTACATGCTCACCGTCGCGGTACCGGGGACACCCGGGGTGAGCTGGCTCGGCCACCTCGGGGGCCTGGTAGGCGGCCTGGCCGGCGCCTGGCTCCTCCGCGACCGCCGCCCCCGTCCACCCGCCGGCACGAAAGCCCCGGCCCGCCGTACCCCGCCCCCGGACCCCGCCAACCCCCGCGCGGACCTGCACAAGGAACTGGGCGATCTGGGGCTGCTCTAGAACCCCCTGCCGGAACCGGGCTCACCCCGAGGTGCCGGGCTGCCCGTCCTCGGTGCGCGGCCAGTTCTCCAGGGCCACGTGCAGCGCGTCCAGCGCGTGTCTCCAGGACGTCTCCACCGCGCGCGGGGCGCCGAACCCGCCGATGGCCTCGAGGGTGCAGTAACCGTGGAAAGTGCTGCGCAACAGACGTACGGCGTCGGTCAGATCGGGCTCGGACAGCCCGTAGGCGCGGAGCATCCCGCAGGTGACCTCGGCGGTGACCTCGGCCGTGCGGACGTACTCCGGCCGCTGCGCGACCAGGTCCGGGTCGACCTGCGTGTGGGTGGCCCGGTAGCGGCCGGGCCGCTCCAGCGCGTAGGCGCGGTAGGCGTCGGCGAAGGCGACGAGCGCGTCCTTGCCGGCCCGTCCGGCCACGGCGGCGGCGATCCTGTCGATCATCTCGCCGGACGCGAGCAGCGCGACGCGCTCGCGCAGCTCCCGGACGTTGCGCACGTGCGCGTACATGCTCGCGTCCTTCACCCCGAACCGCCGGGCCAGCGCGGCCACGGTGACGTTCTCGAAGCCGATCTCGTCCGCGAGATCGGCCGCCGCCAGCACGACCCGCTCGGTCGTGAGTCCGGCACGAGCCATCGATGACCACCTTCTCACCGCAGAGCATTTCCTGGGGAACCCAGGCGGAAGCCTAGCCGGGCGCGGTCACCGACTCCGTGGAATTCATGACGCATCGGACATGCGGAAGGGCAACAGGGCGACGGATGAAGCCAGTTGACCGATTCAGGTCGCCCGGCGAACACGAGGGGGCCGCCCGCCGTTCACGCTCCGCCCCGAATCTCCTCATGACGCGTCCGCAGGGGCGGGGCGGGACTCGGGAGGCGGACATGGGGCACACGCACGAGCACGGGCACCACCATCACCACGCGCACGGCCACCAGGGCGCGGACGCCGCGCTGCCCGCCGCCTTCGACACCGCCGTGCCCGACGAGGCCCTCACGCCCGGGCAGCGGTCGCGCCGCTCGCTGCTGCGCCGCGCGGGACTGCTGGGCGCCGGCCTCGCGGCCGGCAGCGTCCTCGCGGAGGGGGCCGCCGCCCCCGCCTACGCCTCCACGGGCGGCCGGAGAACGAACGGCTTCCTCTGGCTCGCCGGAGACCACCACATCCACACCCAGTACAGCAGCGACGGCAAGTACCGCGTCCGTGACCAGGTCCGCCAGGGTGCCGCGCACGGCCTGGACTGGATGGTCATCACCGACCACGGCAGCGAGACCCACGCCAGGATCGGCGTGGACAAGGTCAACCCGGACATCAGGGAGGCCCGGGACCTCCACGAGGACACCCTCGTCTTCCAGGGTCTCGAATGGAACATCCCGGCCGCCGAGCACGGCACGGTGTTCGTGCACCCGGGCCGCAACGAGGTCGCCGTCCTCAAGCAGTTCGAGACCGACTACGACGGCGGTGTCAAGGGCGCCGGCGACTCGACGCCCGCCAACGAGGCGCTCGCCGTCGCGGGCCTCAACTTCCTTGCGCAGCAGGTCGAACGGCGCAAGGTGAAGGACGCCCTGATGCTCGCCAACCACCCGGCGCGGCGCGGTGTCGACTCGCCGCACGAGATCCGCGGCTGGCGCGACGCCACCGCCCCGGGCCGCCGGATCGCCGTCGGCTTCGAAGGCGCCCCGGGCCACCAGGCCGCCGGTCTCGCCACGCCGCTCGGCATGGGCCGGGCCCGTGGCATCTACGACAACGGCCCGAGCGCCAACTCCTTCGCCGGCTACCCGCTGGAGAGCTACCGCACCTGGGGCGGCTTCGACTGGATGACCGCCACCGTCGGCGGTCTGTGGGACAGCCTCCTCGCCGAGGGCAAGCCCTGGTGGATCACCGCCAACTCCGACTCCCACCAGGTCTACACGGACACCGCCGTACGCGGCGGCCCGGACAGTGACTTCACCGCCAACGGCAGGCACACCGACCCTGTCCACGGCGGGAAGATCGACACCACGCAGGGCGACTACTGGCCCGGCCAGTACAGCCGTACCCACGTCGGCTCCGACGGGTTCTCCTACGCGGCCGTGATGGACGGCATCCGCGCCGGCCGGATCTGGGTCGACCACGGGCAGCTCATCAGCGGTCTCGACGCGCGGGTCTCCGGAGGAGGCCGCTGGGCCACCCTCGGCGGCGCGCTGCACGTGCGCAAGGGCACCAGGGTCACCCTGACCGTGGACCTCGGACTGGCCGGCGGCCCCAACTGGGCAGGTTTCGTGCCCAAGCTGGCGCGCGTCGACGTCATCCAGGGCGATGTGACGGGCGCGGTCCTGGACCGGGACACGTTCACCGCCCCCACCGCGCGGGTCGCCAAGTCCTACGAGGTGAACAAGTCGGCCGGCACGGTCCGTCTCACCTACGACCTCGGCGCCGTCGACCGCCCGGTGTACGTCCGGCTGCGCGGCACCGACGGCAACCGTTCCGCCGTCGGCCTGATGGGCGCGGCGGTCGACCCGGCGGGCCCGGCCGTGGACGTCGTCGGCGACGCCGACCCGTGGAAGGACCTGTGGTTCTACTCCAACCCGGTGTGGGTGCTGCCGTCGTGAGCGAACCGTACGTCGTCGGGGTCGACACCGGGCACACGGGATCGCTGCGGGAGGCCGACCACCTGCTGCGGGCGCTCGCCGCGGAACTCGGCCTGCCCGCGGACGCGCTGGGCTGCACGCACCACGTACGGGAGGGGCGGCCGCACACCGCGCTGTCCTTCGCCCTGCCGTCGGAGCGGGCGGCCCGCGCGGTGTGGCGGTCGCTCACGGAGGACGCCTCCGTCGGGTCCGTCGCCGGCACCGGCCCGGGCGTCGCCCTCGGCAACGACCGGCACGGGCCCGACGAGCTCGCGGCCGGAGCCGCCCACGCGGCCGCCGAGCACACGGCGCGCACGGGCGGCCGCGCCGTCCTGTACCCGGGGGCCGGTGCCGTCACCGGGACCCTGGGCGTCGGACGGCTGCTGGAGGTCTCCGCCGTGGAGCGGGTCGCCGTGTTCGGCTCGCCCGGAGGTGCCCCATCGGAGGCGGAGCTGGTCACCCGCGACCACGTGCGCCCCGAGTGGCGCGAGGGCCGTCTCGTCCTCGCGGCGATGCCGGCCGCCGGCGGCACCCTGGTGCCCTTCGAGGTGCCGGACCCGACACCCTGCTGCGCCGACCACTGACGGGTGCGGCCGGACGGCCGGGGAGAGCCGTCCGGCCGCGTTCGGGGGCGGGGCTCAGTCCTGGACCTCGGAGAACACGAACGAGAACTCCGCCGGGACGGCCCGCAGCCGGTGGCGCGGGAGCACGCCGGGACCGCAGGACTGCGAACCGATGCCCTGCTGGCCGTGGTCGAGGTTGACCCAGACCGTGTCACCGGGACGCAGATCCGTCAGGTGGTCCGCCGCGTCGAGCTGCTCGGTCGTCCAGCGGCGCGCGGTGAACCAGAAGGCCGGGTCGCCCTCGACGCGCAGTCCGCCGATCTCGGCCCGGCGGACGCCGGGCCGGGCGCCGTTCTCCTGCGGGCGTACGTACGGCGTCTGCATCGCGTCGACCGTCGACTCCCAACGCCCGTCCATACAGGCCGTCATGGTGTCCGGGTAGCCCTCGCCGGGGCCGCCGCCGAGCCAGGTCACCCGTTCCGCGGAGCCCGGGAGCCCGAGCCGGACGCCGAGGCGGGGCAGCGGCAGTTCCCAGTCGCCCTCCGGCGCCACGGAGACGGTCAGCCGCAGCCGGGTGCCGTCGGAGGTCCAGCGGTACACCGTGCGCAGGCCGACGTCCCGGGCCGCGGGCGCCACCCGGGTGCGTACGGTCAGGGAGCCGTCGTCCGTCTCGACCGCGTCCAGCCGGTGCCGCATCCGGTGCAGGCCCAGCGCGCGCCAGAGCGGGCCGTTGCGGGCGTCCGGCTGCCAGTGCGCGCCGTTGTCGTTGTCGGTCGGGGCGCGCCACACGTCGAGGCGGGGGCCGGTGACCCCGATCCCGCCGAGGGCCAGCAGCGTCCCGGTGCGGGCGTCGAAGGTGCCCGGCCCGAGGGTGATCACCCCTGGGCCCGGGACCGGGGCGGCGAAGGCCGCGAGGCGGGGCGGCGCGGGCTCCGCCACGGGGATCTGGGTCCAGGCGACGACATGGCCGCGCGGTGCCCACGCCGTCTCCTCGGCCAGCACCGCCCGGACCGTCCACCGCGCCCCCGCTCCCCGCGGGTCCACGGGCGGCGCCGGCAGCCCGACGTCGGCCGAACGGCCCGGTTCCAGCGCGGGCACCGTGAGCGGGCCCGACCCGGCGGTCTCGCCGTCCACCTGGTACGACCACTCGAAGGCCAGTCCGGAGAGGTCCGCGAAGTCGTACCCGTTGGTGACGCGCACGGCGCCGTCCAGGCCTTCGACGCGGACGGGCTCGATCACCTTCTTGTACTCGACGAGCCCGGGGGACGGGGTCCGGTCGGGGAAGACCAGTCCGTCGCACACGAAGTTCCCGTCGTGCAGTTCCTCGCCGAAGTCCCCTCCGTACGCGAACCCGTGGCGCTCGTCCTCGATCCCGTGGTCGATCCACTCCCAGACGAAGCCGCCCTGGAGGCGCTCGTACGAGGTGAACAGGCGCTGGTACTCGGCGAGGCCGCCGGGGCCGTTGCCCATCGCGTGCCCGTACTCGCAGAGGATGAAGGGAAGTTGACGCCGTCTCAGGCCGCCGCCGTCCTGACGGCGGCCGATCCGTTCGACCTCGGCGTGATCGGCGTACATGCGTGAGTAGACGTCCGTGTCACGGCAGTCGTGGTCGCCCTCGTAGTGGATGAGCCGTGAGCCGTCGCGGCCGCGGATCCACTCGGCCATGGCGGTGAGGCCACGCCCGGTGCCGGCCTCGTTGCCGAGGGACCAGAGGACCACCGACGGATGGTTCTTGTCGCGTTCGACCATGCGCGCGGCCCGGTCGAGCAGCGCGGGCGTCCAGCGGGGGTCGTCGACGGGGTTGTCGCGCCAGCCCTGTTCGGTGAAGCCGTGGGTCTCCAGGTCGCACTCGTCGACGACCCACAGGCCGTAGGTGTCGCACAGGTCGAGGAAGGCGGGGTGCGGCGGGTAGTGCGAGGTGCGCACGGCGTTGATGTTGTGCCGCTTCATCAGCAGCACGTCCGCGAGCATGGTCTCCGGGTCGAGGGCGCGGCCCTTCTCCGGATGCCATTCGTGCCGGTTGACGCCCTTGAAGAGGACGGCCCTGCCGTTCACCGTGATCAGGCCGTCCCTGAGCTCGACCGTGCGGAAGCCGATCCGCAGGGGGACGCGCTCGCCCTCGGTGACCAGCTCGCCGTCGTACAGCCGGGGGGTCTCGGCCGTCCAGGGCAGCACCGGGACGGTGACCGGTGTCCCGGTCCCGGCGTCGATGTCCAGGGCGGGCACGAGGACCCGTCCCTCGACGTCGGAGTCGACGCGCAGGGTCCCCAGGCCCCGCGCGTGGTCGTAGGAGGCGTGCACGAAGAAGTCGAGCGCGCTGCCCGGCGGGCGGTGCAGGAGGGTGACGTCACGGAAGATGCCCGGCAGCCACCACTGGTCCTGGTCCTCCAGGTAGGAGCCCGCCGACCACTGGTGCACCCGGACCGCGAGCACGTTGCCGTCCGGCCTGAGCAGGTGGCCGACGGCGAACTCGTGCGGCAGCCGCGAGCCCTTGAACTCGCCGAGGTCCGTGCCGTTCAGCCACACCCGGGCCGAGGACTCGACGCCGTCGAAGCGCAGGACCGCACCGCCGTCCGCGGGCCAGTCCGGCGGCAGGTCGAAGTGGCGCAGGTGGTCGCCGGTCGGGTTCTCGGTGGGCACGCGCGGCGGGTCGACGGGGAACGGGTAGAGGTGGTTGGTGTAGGCCGGCGAGCCGTGGCCCTGCAGCACCCAGTGGCCGGGGACCTCGATCCCGGCCCAGCCGCCGGGCTCGTACCCCTCGGCCGCGAAGGAGTCGTCCTCGGTGTCGGCGGCGGGCGAGAGGCGGAAGGCCCAGCGGCCGTTCAGGGACAGGGACCGGGCGCTGGAGGCCGCGTACCAGGCGCGGGGCGGCAGGGCGCCGCTGCCGGGGGAGACGTCCTCGACGTGGTCGACGGGTGGCGGGGGAGAGGCCGGTGCTCCTGGAGAGGTGCGGAAAGACATGCGTCTCCTAGTTCAGCCCTTGATGCCTGTCTGCGCGATTCCCTGGACCAGCCACCGCTGGAGGAAGAGGAACACGAACACCAGGGGCAGGATGGAAATGGCCGTGGCCATGAAGATCAGATGGAAGTTGACGGTCTGGTTCGTCATGTACGAGGACAGGGCGACCTGGACGGTCCAGGCATCGGGGTCCTGGCCGATGACCAGCGGCCACAGGAAGGCGTTCCAGCCGCTGATGAACGTGATGGTCGCGATCGCGGCGAAGAAGTTGAGGGAGTTGGGCACGACGATGCGCCAGTACGCGCCCCAGCGACCGAGCCCGTCCATGCGCGCCGCCTCCTCCAGCTCCTTCGGGAACCCCAGGAAGTACTGCCGGAAGAGGAAGCACGTGAAACCGCTGAAAAGCCCCGGAACGATGAGTCCGCGAAGGCTGTCCACCCAGCCGAGCGACGACACGAGCACGAAGCTCGGGACGAAGGTCACGGCGGAGGGGACCATCAGGGTGACCAGCACCGTGTAGAACACCTTGTCGGCGTGCCGGTACGGGATCCGCGCGAGGCCGTAGCCGGCGAGCGAGCACACCAGCAGGGTGCCGAGGGTGTGCAGCACCCCGACGACGGCGGAGTTCAGCAGGGAGCGGGCGAAGGGGACGGTGGGGTCCTCGAACAGCTCGCGGACGTTGCCCCACTTCAGATCGGTGGGGAAGAACTGCCAGTTCTCTCCGGTGATGGCGGCGTCGGTGGACAGGGCGTTGCGTACGAGCAGGTAGAAGGGGACGAGGAACAGCAGGCCGGCGACCCCGGTGGCGACGTACAGGCCGGTGCTGCCGAGGACACCGCCCGGCCCGTTCCGGCGGCGCCGGCCCGGTGCGCCGGCGTGAGCCTCGCGGCGCCGTGCGACGGCGTTCATCCGGCCTCCTCCCCGCGTCCGAATCCCATGAACGTGCCCTGGAGCAGGGTCACCATGCAGATGAGCAGCGTGAGGATGACCGCGCCCGCGCTGCCCGCGCCGTAGTCCTGCGCCTGGCCCAGTGCCGTGTAGTACAGCTCGACGAGCGGCGGGCGGCCCCAGGTGGTCTTCGAGAGCAGGTTGAAGAACTCGTCGAACGCCTGGTAGGCGGCTATGAGGAGCAGCAGGATCACGGCCGTCGAGGTGGCCCGCAGCTGCGGCAGGGTGATGTGGCGGAAGGACTGCCAGCCGGGACCGGCCCCGTCGATCGCGGCGGCCTCGTAGAGCTCCGGAGGGATGTTCTGCAGGGCGGCCAGGAAGAGGATCATGTAGAAGCCGGCCTGGAGCCAGAGCCGCGCGGTCACGATGACCAGCCAGTACCAGGGCGGATCCGGGTCGGCGAGCCAGGCGATGTTCTCGATCCCGAACCAGCCGAGGACGGTGTTCATCAGACCGAAGCGGACCCCGCTGAAGACGGACATCTTCCAGATCAGCGAGGCGGCGACGTAACTGCACGCGGTCGGCAGGAAGAACACCGACCGGAAGAACGCCCGCATGAAACGCAGCCGGTTCACCATCAGCGCGAGACCCAGGGAGAGCGCCCAGGTCAGCGGCACGATGAAGGCGGCGAAGACGGTGAACGTCACCAGCGAGCCGGTGAAGTCGCCGTCCTCCAGCATCTGCCGGTAGTTGTCGAGGCCGACGAACTTGTCGGGGGTGACGGTGAAGCGCGCCTCGAAGAAGCTCAGCCAAAGGCTCCAGCCGATCGGCACGTACACGAAGACGGTCAGGCCGATGAGGAAGGGGCCGGTGAAGAGCCAGAAGGCGAAGGTGTCTCCGCCCCGCCGGAACCGGCGCGGCCGGAGTGCCGCGCGCTTGTCCGGCGCGGAGCCCGGGGCACCGTCCGAAGTGGTGGTCGCCATGTCGGGGGTCCGTCCGCCGCCCTATCCGAAGAGCTTCTTGAGCTCGCGGTTCACGGTCGTGTCCGCCTTGTCGAGCGCGGCCTCCGGGTCGCCGCCCTTGCGGACGCAGTCGGCGAAGACGTCCTCAAGCGCGGTGATCATGGACTGGGTCCAGCCGATGTTGTCGAAGTGCCCGTACTTCCCGAAGAGTTCGACGCCTTCCGCCGGAAGCCCCGACTTCAGCTTGGCGGCGGACGCGGCGAGCGAGGAACGCGGCGGGATGTGGAAGCCGTACGACAGCGACCAGTCCTCCTGGTACTTCTTCTGGTCGATCCAGAGCCACTTCACGTACTCCTTGGCCAGGTCGACGTGCCTGCCCTTGGCGTTGACGAACATCGACCAGCCGCCGTTGTAGACCGACGGCTCGCCCGAGTCGGTGACCTTCGGGAAGGGGAAGACGCCGATGTCGTCGCCGAGCGCCTTCTGCATCTGGGGCATCGCCCACATCCCGCAGAACTGGATCGCGCACAGGCCCTGGTTGATCGCCGACGGGTCCCAGTAGTCGGCCGGGGCGTCGAGGAGCAGGTGGCCGCTGGTGAACAGGCTCCGCATCTTCCTCAGCCCCTCCTTGACCCCCTCGGTGTGATAGGCGATCCGGTTCTTCTCGTCGAGGGTGTCGGCGCCCGCGGACCAGATCATCGGGTTGATGACGGCGTGCAGGTCGTTGCCGATGAACAGGCCCTTGACCTTGTCGGTCGTCAACTTCGCAGCGGCCTCGATGAGTTCGTCGAGCGTGGCCGGCACCTTCAGTCCCGCCTTCTCCAGCAGGGAGGGCCGGTAGAAGAAGAACTGCGGATCGTCGATCATGCGGACGCCGTAGATCTTCCCGTCGACGGTGTGCGAGGCGATGTCGGCCGGGTTGAAGTCGTCCTTCACCGGGTCGACGATGTCGCTCAGGTCCGCCACCTGGCCGCTCCTGACGAGCTGGATCTGCGGGTGGAACTCGAAGACGTCCGGCGCGTTCTCGGTGAGCAGCGTCGCGAACAGCTTGCTCTCGAAGTCGCTGCCGGTGATCCACTGCGTGGTCACCCGAGCCTTGTCGTAGGCCTTCGCGTACCGCTTGATGGCCTGCTCGGTGCCCGCCTCGCCGTAGGCGTGGAAGTACTGCACCAGTTCGTCGCCCGAACCCCCGCCCCCGGAGCGCCCGTTGTTGCTGCCGCAGGCGGCCAGCGGTCCGAGGGCGGCGAGGCCGGCGGCGGCCCGCAGTACGGATCGGCGGTCCCAGTTGCTGCTGCTCAATGCCGACATGGTGACGTCCTTGTCTTGTGGGCGGTTTGAGTGCGCTGTGCCGGTCGGGTGCGGTCGTGGCTCGAATGCTCCGTGCGGTGCGGGACGTTAACCTTCCGACAATCCTTCGGCAAGGGGTCGGACGAAGTCGGCGCGAAGCGTTGCCGGAGGTTCGGGATACCGGACGCCCCGGGTTCCGTTTCATCGGTGCGGCGATTGACGATCGGTCACATCACATGCGTGCGGACGTACTTGGCGCGAGTCGCGCCGCCGGAACCGGTTCCGGCGCTCAGACCGGAGGCGCCGTGCGGCTCTTGGCGGGGACGGTCCGCCCGGCCTGCCGCCGGCCGACCGACCGGAGCGTCCCTTCGAGGGCGAACGTGGCGGCGCCCAGGCAGACGGGGTCCGTCGGAATGGTGGACAGGACGATCTCCGTGGCCGAGAGCGGACGCCGCAGCGCGTGCCGGGCGACGGCCCCGCGCACCTCGCGCAGCAGGGGTTCGCCGAGCGCTGCCGCGACCCAGCTGCTCAGCACGACCACCTCGGGGTTGAGCAGGTTGACCAGGTCGGAGATCCCGGCGCCGAGATAACGGGCGGTGTCGCGCACGACCTCGAGGGCCACCGGGTCCTGCGCCGCGACCCCCGACGCGAGGGCGTCGACGGTGGCCGTCTGGTCCTCCGGATGCAGCAGCGCGCTCCCGGGGCTCACCTCCCGCAGGTTCAGCATGATCCCGGGAGCGCCGACGTACGTCTCCACGCAGCCGTGGTTCCCGCAGTGGCACGGCCGGCCGTCCAGCACGAGGGTGGTGTGGCCCCACTCGCCGGCGCTGTTGCTGACACCGCGGTGCAGCCCGCCGCCGAGCGCGAGACCGGCGCCCACGCCCGTGCCCAGATTGACCACGACGGCGTCACCGCGCCCACGGGCCGCGCCGAACCACAACTCGGCGACCGCGCAGGCGCGCAGCGGGTTGTCGAGGTACAGGGGGTAGGAGACGTGCTCCGCGAGCAGGTCGAGCAGCGGCACGTCGTGCCAGTCCCAGTTGGGCGCGTACTCCGCGGTCCCGGTGTCGCGGTCGACCTGCCCGGGGACACTGACCCCCACACCCAGGACCCGCGCGCCCTCGATCCCGGCCCGGTCGACCACCGAGCCGACGGCGGCCGCGACGTGCCCGACCACCTGCTCCGGGCGGCTCTCGCCGGGGCGCATCTCCTCGTCGGCACGGGCGAGCACCTTCAGGGCCAGGTCGAACAGCTCGACACGGACGTACGTCTCCGCGATGTCGACCCCGATGAGGGCGCCCCCGGCGGCGTTCACCGCCACCAGACCGCGCGGACGGCCGCCCGCGGAGTCCTCGAACCCGACCTCGGTCAGCATCCCGAGATCGAGCAGTTCGCCGACGAGCGTGGCGACCGTGGCCAGGCTGAGCCCGGTCGCCGCCGCCAGCTCCTGCCGCGAGGTGGGCGACTCGGCGATGATCTGGCGCAGCACCTCGTACCGGTTCGCTGTGCGGATGTCGCGTGACGTGCCGCGCTTCATGGGGGCTCCCCTCGCTCCGGCGCACCGGCTGCCGGGCGCCTCGGGCCCTGCGCCGCGCCAGGCTATGACCCGCCGGGGACTTTCGACAAGGGGTTAGGAAATGGGGTGGAGGAAGCTCAGGGGGCGGGGTGGAGGAAGTCCCGCACGAAGGTGTTGGCGAAGGTGCCCGCCGGATCCAGTTCGCCGGCCAGCTCCCTGAACTCCGCCAGCCGCGGCGACCGTTCGCGCAGCACCGCCGACGGCACGGTGAAGACCTTGCCCCAGTGCGGCCGGGGCCCGAACGGCTCCAGGGCCCGTTCGACCACACGCACCACCGGCAGGACGGCCCGTGTGTCCGCGACCCAGGTGAAGTGCAGCGCCACGCTGTCCCGGCCGTACGCCGGACTCAGCCACTGGCCGTCGGCGGCCACCGTCCGCACCTCGCAGATCTGCAGCACCGGCGCGATCGTCCCGCGGACCGCGTCCAGCGCGTGCAGCGCCGCCATGGCGTCCGGGCGTGCCAGCAGGTACTCCGACTGGAGCTCGGCCCCGCTGCTCGGGGTGAACTCGGCCCGGAAGTGCGGCAGTCGCTCGTGCCAGGGTCCCGGAACCCCGAGCTGCTCGGTGCAGTTGCGGGCGGGCATGCCCGGCACCGGATGCAGGGCCTCGGTCGCGGGCGCCGCCCACGGGAAGCCGGGCGACGGCCGGTCCGTACGCCGCTTGAGCCAGACCTGCCGGAAGCCGGGGTGGCCCCAGTCGGTGAACAGGCTCACGCTGTACGCGGATGCCGCGACCGTCTCGAAGTCCAGTCCCTCCAGAGGGAGTTCGGTGAAGACGTGCTGGCTCACCTCGAAGTCCGGTTCCAGGTCGAGGGTGAGCGCGGTGACCACGCCGAGGGCGCCCAGTGAGGTCACGGCGCCGCCGAACCGCTCGTCGCCCCGGCCGATCACCAGGGCGGAGCCGTCCGCGGTGATCAGCTCGACCTCGCGCACGGCGGCGGCGAGCGACCCGTTCGTGACCCCGGACCCGTGGGTGCCGGTGGCGACCGATCCCGCCACCGAGATGTGCGGGAGCGAGGCCATGTTGTGCAGCGCGAGTCCGTGCCCGTGCACCCGGCGGGCGAGCTCGGCGTACCGGACGCCGCCCGAGACCCGTACCGTACGGGCCCTCGTGTCGACGTCCAGCTCGGGCGGCAGCGCGGACAGCGACAGCAGGACACCGCCGGCGCCCGGTTCGGCGATCTCGTTGAACGAGTGCCCGCTGCCCAGGACCCGGACGCGGGAGCCGCCCGCGACCAGGGCGCGCAGCGCGTCGAGGGAGGAGGGCCGGTGCAGCTCCTTCGCCGCGTACGTGATGTTGCCGGCCCAGTTGGTCAGGGTCCGAGTCATCCCCGCCGTACCTCCCCGGGAAGTCGCTGTGCGTGGCCCGTGCGGGACCACCCGGCGAACGTACCTCGCGGGTCCGCCCAGGTGGCAGACCCGTCGTTGACCCTCTCGCGTGGCGCGGCCTACCGTGGAGAGCGGTTGCTGTCGTCGGTGTCACCGAACCGGAAGGCCACGTCCTTGCCCGAGCGTCCCGTGGCGAGACCGTTCGAGCGGCCCGTGGCGATGTTCGCCATGATCCCCGAGAACGTGCCACGGATCTTCCCTCCGGACACCCTCGCCCGGCTGCGCGAACTGCTGGACATCGAACTCGACCCGGTGGCGGGCGACTTCACCGATCCGCGGATCCGGGCCCGTCTCGCCGACACCGAGGTCCTGATCACCGGCTGGGGGTGTCCCCCGCTCGACGCGGACACGCTCGACGCGGCCCCGAGGCTCCGGGCCGTCCTGCACGCCGCCGGTTCGGTGAAGGGCTTCGCGACACCGGAGGTGTGGGAGCGCGGCATCGTCGTCTCCTCGGCCGCCGCCGCCAACGCGCTGCCCGTCGCCGAGTACACGCTCGCCGTGATCCTGCTCGCGGGCAAGGACGTCTTCGCCCACCGGGAACGCCTGCGCGCCGAACGGGCCTTCCCCTACGGCGAGATCCTGCCCGGCATCGGCAACTTCGGCCGCCGGGTCGGCGTCGTGGGCGCCTCACGCATCGGCAGACGCCTCATCGAACTGCTCCGCCCCTTCGACCTGTCGGTGAGCCTCGCCGATCCCTACGTCGACGAGGCGGGGGCGGCGGCGCTCGGCGTTCCCCTCCTGCCGCTCGACGAACTGCTCGCCGGCAGCGACATCGTCACGCTCCACGCCCCGCAGACCCCCAAGACCCGGCACCTGATCGGCCGCCGCGAACTCGCCCTGATGCCCGCCGGATCGGTCCTCGTCAACACCGCCCGCGGCTCCCTGGTCGACCACGACGCCCTGATCGAGGCGCTGCGCGCCGAGCGGATCGGCGCGGTCCTCGACGTCACCGACCCCGAGCCGCTGCCCGCCGACTCCCCGCTGCACGACCTCCCGAACGCCTTCGTCACACCCCACATCGCCGGCTCGCAGGGCAACGAGGTCGCCCGCCTCGGGCTGACCGTGCTGGCGGAAGCCGGACGCCTGCTGGCCGGGAAGGCGCCGGAGTTCCGGATCGACCCGGAGGAACTGGAGCGGAGCGCCTGACGGCCCGCTTCGCACGGACCTGCCGGCGGTCGGCCTCGCGCGCCCGCCGGACCGTCGGCCCTGCGCGGTCCCGCCGCCGCACGGCCCGATCCGGAAGCCCGCCCGCCCCACCCGGCGGGGCCCGCACCCCGAGGGCCCGGCCGCCAGGGGGCGAGGCGGGCGCCAGGGGCCGGGCCTTCAGCCGGCGGGCCGGGCCAGGAACGCCTCCGTCGCCATCACGAACCGCGCCGGATCGTCGAGCCACGGGAAGTGCCCGGCCCCGGGCTGGACGACCAGCTCGGCGTGCGGGAACAGGGCGGCGACCCGGGCCGTCGCCGGGGGCGGGGAGTTCAGGTCGACCTCCCCGGCGAGCACGAGCACCGGGGACTCCAGACTGGCCAGAGCCGCCCGGGTGGCCTCCGGGTCGAAGGCGCCGTCGGAGAAGCGGGCCGCGGCCTCCTGGTTCCTGTGCCCGTCCTCCGCGTCCCGGTGCGCCCGCGCGGCCTCGTCCCAACGGCTGTACCAGAAAGGGGCGATGGCGCGGAACGCGTCGGCGTCCCCCTTTCCGGCGACGATCGCCTCAAGGGCCGCGAACGCTTCCGGGAACCACGGCTCGTCCTTGCGGAGCAGTGCCGTCGCCCGTCTGACCTCCGGAGCGATCTCGATCCCGAGGGCGAAGACGCTCGGGGTGATCAGCGCGAGGCGCCCGACGCGCTCCGGGTGGCGCTGCGCGTGGAGCACGGCCAGATTCGTCCCGGCGGAGTGCGCGAGCAGGTCCATCCGGTCGAGGCCGAGACGTTCGCGCAGGGCCTCGACGTCGTCGACCAGCCGGTCGCAGCGGTAGGAGGCGGGGTCCGCCGGGACCGCCGACCCGCCGGTCCCGCGCGGGTCCATCAGGACCAGCCGCCGGTGCGCGGACAACCCGCCCAGGTTCCCGAGGTAGTCGCTGTCCTGCATCGGTCCGCCGGGCAGGCACACCAGGGGCGGGCCGTCCCCCATGGTGCCGAAGGCCAGCTCGGTCCCGTCGTACGCGGTGAAGGAAGGCATGGTGACGACTCTCGCAGCGGCGTCCGGACGGGGCAAACGAGATCCCGTGCCGCGGCGGCCCCGCGCGGCACGGGGGACCCGGCACGGCCGATGTCCGGGCGGAGGCATACCGTGAGGAGTCGAACACGACAGACGAAGCAGGTCGGGAGCGAGGAGAACGGGATGGGCAGCCGCACCGCGCTGGTCGAGGATCTGATGGAGCGGTTCCCGCACGTGCCGCGGGAAGCCGTCATCAAGGAGGACCTGCTGCGCGGGGGCGTGGCCTTCGACGCGTCCGCGCTCAGCGACAACGAGAGCGGCGAGGTCAAACCGAAGTCGTACTTCATCTTCTCCTTCGACCACGGCACCCTGCCCGAGCTGGGCGAGGCCGCGCTCCGCCGCCCGCCCGAGGAGATCATCCTCACCGGAGGCCCGTACGACCTGCGCCGCACCGTCGTGTCCGTGCGCGTCAATCCCGCCTCGCCCTACCGCGTCGCCGCCGACGACGAGGGCGTCCTAGGGCTCTACCTCGACGGGAAGCGGATCTCCGACGTCGGGGTGCCGCCGATGCCCGAGTACTACCGGCACACCCTCTCCAACGGGAAGTCCGTGATGGAGGTGGCCCCGACCATCCAGTGGGGTTACCTGATCTACCTCACCGTCTTCCGCGTCTGCCAGTACTTCGGCGCCAAGGAGGAGTGCCAGTACTGCGACATCAACCACAACTGGCGCCAGCACAAGGCGGCGGGCCGCCCCTACACCGGGGTGAAGGACGTCGAGGAGGTCTTGGAGGCCCTGGAGATCATCGACCGGTACGACACCGCGAAGGCGTCGACGGCGTACACGCTCACCGGCGGCGCGATCACCAAGACCGTGGCCGGACGCGACGAGGCCGACTTCTACGGCCACTACGCCAAGGCCATCGAGGAGAGGTTCCCCGGACGCTGGATCGGCAAGGTGGTGGCCCAGGCGCTGCCGCGCGACGACGTGCAGCGGTTCAAGGACTACGGCGTGCAGATCTACCACCCGAACTACGAGGTGTGGGACCGCCGGCTGTTCGAGCTGTACTGCCCCGGCAAGGAGCGTTACGTCGGCCGGGACGAGTGGCACAGGCGCATCCTCGACTCCGCCGAGATCTTCGGCGCGCGCAACGTGATCCCGAACTTCGTCGCGGGCGTGGAGATGGCCGAGCCCTTCGGCTTCACGAGCGTCGACGAGGCCATTGCCTCGACCACCGAGGGCCTGCGGTTCTTCATGTCGCACGGCATCACGCCCCGCTTCACCACCTGGTGTCCTGAGCCGACCACCCCGCTCGGCAAGGCGAACCCGCAGGGCGCGCCGCTGGAGTACCACATCCGTCTGCTGGAGGCCTACCGCGCCACGATGGACGACTTCGGGCTCACCTCGCCGCCCGGCTACGGAGAGCCCGGCCCGGGTCGCGCGGTCTTCTCCGTCAGCTCCTTCATGGACAGCCTGCCCGCGAAGGAGGCGGCCTCCCAGGTGTGATCGGCGCTCCCGGCGGCCGGAGTCACGCGGCCGCCGGGAGCGCCGCGGCCCCCTGTGATCACGCGACCGCATGATGTGACTACGCGGCTTGTCAGTTGTGTCAGAACCGTGAAAGGCTCTGGCCCGTTGTTGAGGCAACCCCAACTCCCCCACGAAAACACCAAAGTTGGGCGTTGTGTGACGTTGCACGCGTAAGCAGTGGATGCAGGAGCCCCCATGTCAGACCTGCCGACCCCCCAGGACGCCGCCGAGGCCGCACTGTTCTCGGAATGCTGGGACGCCGTCCTGTCGTACGCCGATCTGTGCACGTCGGGTTCCGCCGCGGCCACCCAGCTCGCCACCGAGGCGTTCACCCACGGCATCCAGGAGGCGCGCTCGGCCGAGGACCGTAAGAGGACCACCGGGCGCAGAAGCCCCGGCCTGCCCCGGATTCCCCTGCTGCTGAACGCGGTTCGCACCACCACCGCCGCCTGGGAGGCGCACGGTCAGGGGCACCGGCTGGACCCGGACCTCAGGCTGTGGCTCAACTCCGAGAAGGCCGCCCGCTACACGGGGCCCCCGCTGCACCGCCCGGTCGCACTGCGCGGCCTGAGGGACCTTCAGGAAGCCGACGCGGCCCTGCTGTGGCTGGTCGAGGTGGAGGCGCTGCCGCTGCCCGCGGTGGCCCGGCGGCTCGGCCTCGACCCGGTGGCGGCCGCCGAGGAACTCGGCCAGGTACGGACCCTGTTCAGGGACCGGTGCCACCGCAACCACCTCGACACACCGATGGACGCAGACTGCCGCAGCTACGCCCGGCTCCTCGACGCGGTCACCCGCTCGCCGGGCGCCGGGACGCCCGATGACCTCTCGCAGCACCTCGCCCGGTGCGTGGAGTGCGCGGAGGCCGCGGCCTGTCTGCGGCTGCACGGCGGCGGACTGCCCGCCGCGCTCGCCGGCGGGGTCATCGGCTGGGGCGGTCTCGCCTATCTGGAACGCAGGCGCCGCGCCGCCGAGGCGGGGCTGGGCGGTGGGCGCACGGACGCCGCGGCGGACACCGGACTCGCCGAGATGAAGGAGGCCGCGCCCCGGATCGGCCGCACCGGACTGCTGGTCGCCGCCGTCATCGTCTCCGGCCTCGCCCTCACCGTCTCCCTCATGCCGTTCGGCGCCGGGAACGACGAGCCCCTCTCCGCGCGCGGCGACGCGGCCGACCGCCGGCCGGTGGCCGACCCGGGCGTGCCGTCCCCGTCGGCGACCAGCCGCGCCCAGGGTTCGCTGGTCTCGCCCGAACCCGTGGAGTCCGGCACCGGCACCGGTTCGAAGTCCGATCCCGAACCCCAGGGCACCTCCTCGTCGTCCCCGGACCACGCCACCACCCGGCCCCCGGTACCCAAGAAGTCCACGAAACCCTCCGGTTCCCCGGAGGAACCCGCGTCCTGCCGGGTGAAGTACGACGTCGTCGACCAGTGGACGGACGGCTTCCAGGCCACCGTCACCGTCACGTCCGCCGAAGCCCTCGGCTCCTGGCAGATCGGCTGGGCCTTCGACGACGGCCAGCGGGTCACGCAGATGTGGGACGGCACGGTCTCCCAGGACGGCTCCGTCGTGACCGCGACCGCCGCCGACTACAACAAGTCGGTCGCCGCGGGCGGTTCCTTCGCCGTCGGCTTCCTCGGCACCTGGCACGACGGGAACACGTCCCCGGACGCCTTCACCCTCAACGGCGGACGCTGCGCGACGGTCCACTGAGCCGCGCTCCCCGATGGACCCCGGCAGGGACAGGATTTAATTCGATTGACGGCCCCGAGGGGGCCCCGGATACAGTTCACGCATCGGCATCGAGGCGTGGGCTTCGAGCGAGTTCCAGGAGGTGTGACCGATGGCTGTCTTTGCGACGGGCGCTGCCCGCATCCAGAAGTTCATCAAGTCCACCTCCGTGGCCGCCGGCTGACCTTCCTCTTCTTCCTTCGCGCCGCAGTGCGCGTCGCCGGGGCCGCCCTTGTGAAGGGTCTCCCTTGAATCTCTCTTCTCCTTCGGTTTCGTCGCGCCCTCTCACCGTCTACGGCTGGGACGAGGGCTGGGAAGCCGAGTTCGCTCCCTATGCCGAGCAGGGCTTCCTGCCCGGTCGTGTCGTGCGGGTCGACCGCGGTCTGTGCGACGTCGCCACTCCGGTCGGCATCGTCCGTGCCGACACCGAGTTCGTCGTTCCCCGTGACCCGATGAAGGTCGTGTGCACCGGGGACTGGGTCGCTGTCGATCCTGAGGGCAGCGACCCGCGGTATGTGCGGACGCTGCTGCCGCGCCGTACCGCGTTCGTGCGGTCGACGTCCTCCAAGCGGTCCGAGGGGCAGATCCTCGCGGCCAACGTCGACCACGCCGTCGTGGCCGTCTCCCTCGCCGCCGAACTCGACCTGGGCCGCGTCGAGCGCTTCCTCGCGCTGGCCTGGGAGTCCGGCGCGCAGCCCGTGGTCGTCCTCACCAAGGCCGACCTGGTCCCGGAGGCGGCGACCCTCGCGCACCTCGTCCAGGACGTGGAGACCGCCGCGCCCGGGGTGCCCGTGCTCGCCGTCAGCTCCGAGACGGGCGAGGGGGTCGACGTCCTCGAAGCCGTGCTCGCCGGCGGTACGGCCGTGCTGCTCGGGCAGTCCGGCGCCGGCAAGTCGACCCTGGCCAACGCACTGCTGGGCGAGGACGTCATGGACGTGCAGGCCATCCGTGACGTGGACGGCAAGGGCCGGCACACCACGACGACCCGCAACCTGCTCGTGCTGCCGGGCGGCGGTGTCCTCATCGACACCCCGGGCCTGCGCGGAGTGGGACTGTGGGACGCCGGGAGCGGGGTCGGGCAGGTGTTCTCCGAGATCGAGGAGTTCGCCGTCGACTGCCGCTTCCAGGACTGCGCACACGTCGCCGAGCCCGGGTGCGCGGTGCTCGCGGCCGTCGACTCCGGCGAGCTGCCGGAGCGGCGGCTGGAGAGCTACCGCAAACTGCTCCGCGAGAACCAGCGGATCGTCGCCAAGACGGACGCCCGCGTGCGCGCCGAGATCCGCCGTGACTGGAAGCGCAAGGGGGCGGAGGGCCGCGCCGCCATGGAGGCCAAGCGCGGGCGCTGGTAGTCGGGCAGGGGTGACGGCCCCGGATCCCCCGGGCCCGTCACCCCGGCCCGCCCGCCGGGCCCGCCGCCCCGCCCGCCGCGGTGCCGTGTCCGATTCCCGCCAGTCCCGGTGTCCGGGCCGCGCCACACTGGAAGGGTGAACGACGAGGACACCAGGTACGAGGACACCAGGTACGAGGACACCAGGTACGAGGACACCAGGTACGAGGCCGTGCGGAGCCGGGACGCCCGGTTCGACGGGGAGTTCTTCTTCGCCGTGCGGACGACCGGGATCTACTGTCGGCCGAGCTGTCCCGCGGTGACGCCCAAGCGGCGCAACGTGCGGTTCTACGCGACGGCCGCCGCCGCGCAGGGCTCGGGTTTCCGGGCCTGCCGCAGATGCCGTCCGGACGCGGTGCCGGGCTCCGCGGCCTGGAACGTACGCGCCGATGTCGTCGGCCGTGCCATGCGTCTGATCGGCGACGGCGTGGTGGACCGCGAGGGCGTGGGCGGACTCGCCGCACGGCTCGGGTACAGCACCCGCCAGGTCCAGCGGCAGCTCACGGCGGAGGTCGGCGCGGGTCCGGTCGCGCTGGCCAGGGCCCAGCGGGCGCACACCGCCCGGATCCTCCTCCAGACCACCGAACTCCCCGTCACACAGGTCGCGTTCGCGGCGGGGTTCGCCAGCGTGCGCCAGTTCAACGACACGATCCGCACGGTCTACGCGTCGACGCCGAGCGGGCTGCGTGCCGCGGCGCCGCGCACCACTCCCGCCGCCCGCGGCGCGGCCACCCCCGCCGGGGGCGTCCCGCTCCGGCTCGCCCACCGGGGCCCCTACCAGTCCACCGCCGTCTTCGACCTGCTGGCCGCCGAGGCGGTACCGGGCGTCGAGGCCGTCTCCGGCAGCCGTGGCCGCCGCACGTACCGCCGGACGCTGCGGCTGCCGTACGGCACGGGGATCGCGGCCGTCGAGGAGCGGCCGGGAGCCGGTCCGGGCCGTCCCCGGACCGGAGCGGCGGACCGGACCGCCGGAGCACCGGGCCCCGGCGGCGACGCCCATCCCGGAGGCTGGCTCGACGCACGGCTGCACCTCACCGACCTGAGGGACCTCACCACCGCCGTGCAGCGGCTGCGGCGGCTCTTCGACCTCGACGCCGATCCGTACGCCGTCGACGAGAGGCTGGGAGCGGACGCGCGGCTGGGCCCGCTGGTCGCGGCGCGGCCGGGCCTGCGGTCACCGGGCGCCGCCGATCCGGACGAGCTGGCGGTGCGCGCGCTGGTCGGCGAGGCGGAGGCCGGGCGGCTGGTGCTGCGGTACGGCAAGACGCTGGACGCCGAGTGCGAGACGCTCACCCACCTCTTCCCCGAAGCCGCCGTCCTCGCGGAGGCGGAACCGGGCGGCCCGCTCGGCACGCTGACCACGGCGCTCGCCGACGGCGCCCTGCGGCTCGACCCGGGCGCGGACCGCGAAGAGGCCCGGGCGGCACTGCTCGCGCTGCCCGGAATGGACGAGGCCACCGCCGCCGTCATCCGCACCCGGGCCCTCGGCGACCCGGACGTGGCACCGCCCGGCACGGACGCCCCGGACACCTGGCGGCCCTGGCGCTCCTACGCCGTCGGACATCTGAGGGCGGCGGGGGAGCTCAGTCCTCCAGAGCCCAGCTGTGGATCCGCCGCGGATGGACACGGATCAGTTCCTCGCTGAAGTGAGGGCCCAGGTCATGGGCACCGGTGAGGAGTTCCGCGTCCCCGCGGACGTCGAGGCCGCGGACCTTACAGGGCTTGAGGCGTCCCGTTCGGGCGCGTCCGGCGGTGTGATGATGTGATGCGGGGGCGCGCGGGTGGGGAATCGATCGCCCCATGTCCCGCGCGATCATGTTCCGGCGTCTCCTCGTCCCCCTGGCCACCGCCCTCGTCCTCACCTCGGCGGGTGCGATCGCCGAAGCACGGCCCGCGCCCGGCCGAAGCGCCCCGGAACCGGCCCGGACCTGGACGGGGACCTGGGAGGCCGCGGCCTCGGGCACCGCGCCCGCGCTGCCCGGCGCCTCGATCCGCAATGTCGTCCACACCAGCGTCGGCGGCGCGGCCGCGCGCGTCCGGCTGTCCAACCGGCTCGGCACGCGGCCGCTCCGGCTCGGTGCCGTGACCCTGGCGTTGCAGCGGCCGGGCGAGCCGGGAAGCCCCCGGGCCGTCGCGGGTTCCGTGCGTGCCGTCACCTTCGCCGGAGCCGGGTCGGTCACCGTCCCCGCCGGCCGGGACCTGGTGAGCGACCCCGTCGCCCTGCCCGTCCCCGCCGACGCCAACCTGCTGGTCTCGGTGCACACCCCGGCCGACTCGGGCCCGGCGACGTACCACCGCTCCGCGCTCCAGGCCAACTTCGTCGCGCCCGGCGGCGACCGGACCGCGCAGGAGAGCGGCGCGGCCTACACCACCACCGTCTCCAGCTGGTACTACGTGACCGGCGTCGACGTGCTCGGCGCTTCGGCCGCGGGCAGTGTCGTCGCGCTCGGCGACTCGATCACCGACGGCACCGGCTCCTCGTTCGACGCCAACCGCCGCTGGCCCGACCGGCTCGCCGCCCGCCTGCGCGGGCTGCCCGCGCACCGCAGGCCCGGCGTCCTCAACGCGGGGATCTCCGGGAACCGCCTCCTGCTCGACGGCCGCGGCCCGAGCGCGCTGGCCCGCCTGGACGCCGACGTGTTCTCCCGCACGGGCGTCCGGGCGCTGATCGTGCTGGAGGGCGTCAACGACATCAAGGGCACCCCGGAACAGACGGACCCGCGCGCCCTGGAGGACGCCTACCGGGTGATCGTGCGCCGCGCCCACGCCCGCGGCATCAGGGTCGTCGGCGGCACGATCACCCCGTACGGCGGTCATGGCGCGTACACCCCGGCCCGGGAAGCCGTGCGGCAGGCCGTCAACGCCGCCATCCGCACCCACCGGATCTTCGACGTGGTCGCGGACCTCGACGCCGCCGTCCGCGACCCGGACCGCCCGAGCCGGATCCTTCCCGCCTACGACCCCGGGGACCACCTGCACCTCAACGACGCCGGCATGCGCGCGCTGGCCGACGCGATCGACCTGCGGACCCTGACGGCCCCGGCTCCCCTCAGCCCCAGATGACCGCTCCCAGCCACGCCCCGAGGATCAGCAGACAGGCGAAGAGTTCCGTCAGCACGCTCCAGCCGCCCGCCCGCATGGCGTTCCGCACCGAGGCCTTCGCCGGGCCGTGCCCGCCCAGGCGCATCCGCTCGCTGAGGTAGATCCCGCCGACGAAACCGGCCACGGCGCCGACCACCGGGACCAGGAAGAAGCCGAGGAAGGCCCCGCCCCCCGCGTACGCCGCCATTCGGGTGGTGGCGCCGCTCTCGCGCAGCCGTCGCGGCGGCAGCATCCAGCGGACGGCCTGCGAGAGCAGCAGGACGGCGGTCGAGGCCATCAGGACGATCCAGGACAGGGTCTGCGGGTAGCTCAGCGCCCACCACAGCACGGCGGACCAGACGAGCCACGACCCCGGCAGACCGGGCACCAGTACTCCGACCAGGCCGAGCAGGATCACCACACCGACCAGCAGGAGTTCCCACACTCCCATCTGCCCAGACTGCCCGAGCGGACGGGAGGGCGCAGTTCAGCTCCGTGCCACCCAGCCGCGTTCGTACGCGTGCCAGCCGAGCTGCAGCCGTGTCGTCACGCCGGTCAGCTCCATCAGGCGCTTGACCCGGCGCTGCACCGTCCTGAGTCCCAGATCGAGCTGTTTGGCGACGCTCGCGTCGGTCAGCCCGGCGAGGAGCAGGGAGAGGATCTCCAGGTCGGTGGTGTCCGGGCCGTCCGGATCCTGCTCCGGCACGCCCCCGCCGCCCAGCCGCAGTGGCAGCGCGTCCCGCCACACCGACTCGAACAGGCCCGACAGCAGTTCCAGGAGTCCGCTCGCGTGCACCACCAGCGCGGCGGGCTCCGCGGTGCGCGAGGTGAGGGGCACCATCGCGAGCGCCCGGTCGGCGATCACCAGCTCGGCCGGCACCCGGTCCGCGACCCGCACCCGCTCGTCGCGGCCGAGCGCGGCGGACAGCTCGGTGATCCCGCCGGGCAGGCCGAGGACGGACCGCTCGACGACCACGCGGCGGCCGACGCCCCGGCCCGCGGCCCGGTCCCCGGTGTCGCCGTCCGTGCCGGGGAGCACCGCCGGGGTACCGGTGGCCAGCGCGCACACCTCCTCGCGGGCGCCGAGCCTGAGCTGCAGGAAGCGCTGGGAGACCGCCGCGGCGCCGGTCACCATCTCGACCAGGTCGTGCGCGGCCGGTTCGCCCGCCGCGCCCCGGTACTCCTCGGCCAGCAGCGCGGCCGCCAGCTCCGCCTTCTCCAGTTCGTGGCGCTGCCGGGTGAGCAGGGCGCCGAGGGCGACCCCGGGTGGCACGGCGACCCAGCGGCCCGGGCGCGCCGAGGACCGGGCGGCCAGGCCGTGCAGCTCCAGCCTGCGCAGCGCGCGCTCCGTCTCGTGCTCCCCGAGCGTGAGCCGGCGTGCGAGATCGGGCACCTCGGCGGCGCCCACGGACACCAGAGCCCGGTACGCCGTTTCGTGGGTCTCGTCCAGACCTATCGCTCCCAGCATGCGGCGACGCCCTCCCGTGGTTGCGTTCCGGCCGGCCGGCGGTGCCCTGGCGGAAACAGGCCACGGCGTGAAGCCGCCCCGGCACATCATCGCCGCACCCCCCGCCCCTCTGACAAGCACACGTCATCGAGGGGCCGACGGGCGTGCGTGATCCTCCGGTCGGGCCGGGGCCGTGGGGAGTGCCGTTCCGGCCGGTGGGGCCGGGCCTGCGGGGAGGTGCCGGGCCTGCGGGGAGGTGCCGGGCCTGCGGGGAGGTGCCGTTCCGGTCGGCAGGACCGCCCGGCGGTCAGGTGTTCGTATGTTCCGGCGTGGATTCCTGTTCGACATCTGCTCGGCACGCCGTTCGAGGGGCCCGCGCCTTGGCCGGTTTTTCCGGATGCCCCGTTTTCAACCCGGTGTCTCGGTGGACAATCGGGAGCATGAGCCAGCAGGGGGAGAAGCCGACCGGTCACGAGGACGACTGGTGGCGGCAGTTGTACGACGACTCCACCGAGGACACGGGACCCGCGGCCGTGGCCGATTCCCTCGACGACCGGTTCGCCTCGGCGTCGGGGACGCTCGGAGACGGACTCGGCACGGGGCCGGCCGCCCGGGCCACCCCGGAACGAAAGCCCCTGTCCGACACCCGGCCCACACCGCCACGGAGAACCGCGCCGGAGACACCGCCCACGCCGGGCCGGACACCCCCGCCGGACGTCCCGCCCGGGCCGGGGCGGAGGCCCACGTACGAGGATCCGTATGCGCCGGGCCGTACGCCCACCTCCGGTCTGCCCGAGCCGGGCCGGACACCCACCTCCGGGGCGCTGCCCGGGGCGGGGCGGCGGCACGCGGCGGCGGACGCCAGGTCCGCCCCGGATCCGAGGTCCGCGCCGGAGGCGGCGTCCGGTCCGGGGCGCGGGTCCCCCCGGCGGCCCGGCGACCGTGGGCCCGACGGCCCGCAGCGCCCCGAGCGGCCTCCCACCGCGCCGGATCCCTCGTCCCCCGAGCCGGGCGGGCGGCCGCCCACGCAGCAGCAGCCGCCGCCCGCCGGACCGGAGCGGCACCAGGGCGCTCCGGCCTCCGCCGACCGGCCGGGCGCGAACCCGTCCGACGAGACGCCCTCCGACGGGCCGGTGTCCCGGCCGGGCCGCTGGGAGCGGGGCCCGGTGCGGGGGCCCGGCGCGGACATCGGTCCGCCCGGCCGCGAGACGCCCCCGTCGGAGCCCGCCTCCTGGGAGCCCACCCCGTGGGAGCCCACTGCCTGGGATCCCCCGTCCTGGGAGCTCCCGGGCTCCGGCCCCGCACCGGTGGCCCCCTCGGCGCTGCCGCCCGGCCCGAAACCGCCGGGCTTCACCGCGCAGGACCCCGGCCCGCACACCTCCCGGGAGGCCCGGAACGACCCGCCCCCGGAGCCTCCCGCCGAGCGGGTGCCCGCGTCGAGGGCGCCGTCGGACGTGCCGCCGAAACCCGCGTCGGCTCCCGCAGCACCCCCGCGCGCGGCGGCCCCCGGGCCGCCGGCGGAGGCGCTGCCCAGCACCACCGGGGGCTTCCGGACGCCACCCCCCGATCCGGCCCCCGGAGACCTGCCCGCGGACGAGCCCCGGGAGACGGTCCTCTCCGTCGTCGAGCCCCCGCCCCCCGCCGGCCACGTCGGTTCGGGCCCGCCCACCTACGACCCCGAACCGACCGCGCTGCCGGCCGCGGAGCCCGACGAACTCGACGACCTGGTCGCCGACACCGTGCTGGACGGCGCCCGGTACGGGACGAGCACCCTGCGGGCCGTGTCCCTCCGCGGGGACTCCGCGCGCTACCGCGGCGAGCCGCGCCGGGACGCGCTGCTCACCGCCCGGTTCGGAACGGGCGAGCAGGCGCTCGTCCTGGTGGCGATGGCGACCGGCGCGCGCGCCACCTCGGGCGCGCACCGGGCCGCGGCGGAGGCGTGCCGGCTGATCGGGCAGGCCGTCGGACGCAGCCACGAACGGCTCGCCGACGACATCAGGGCCGCCCGGCGCGGCGAGCTGAAGTCGGGACTGCACCGGCTCATCGCCCGCAGCCTCGGCAGACTGCGGGCCAGCGCGGCGGAGCAGGGCGTCGAACCGGAGGAGTACACCGCGGGCCTGCGCTGTCTGCTGCTGCCCGCCGATCCCCAGTGCCGTACGCGGGTCTTCTTCGGCGTCGGAGCGGGCGGTCTGTTCCGGCTGCGGGACGGCGAGTGGCAGGACATCGAACCGCGGGTCTCCGAGGCGACGGGGGAGGCCGTCGTCGGCTTCGGGTCACCGCCCCACGAGACCCCCGAGGGCGACCGGCTCACCATGGACCTGGGCATCACGACGCCACCGAGCCCGTACGAACCCGCCCCGCGGCCCCCGCACGCCCCCTTCCGGTTCCGGGCCTCCGTAGCCCGCCCGGGTGACACGCTCCTGCTGTGCACGGGCGGCCTCGCGGAGCCGCTGCGCGGCGAACCCGAGGTGTCCGAGCACCTGATGACACGGTGGTCGGCCGGTGAACCGCCCGGCCTCGCCGCGTTCCTCGCGGACGTCTCGGTGCGGGTCAAGGGGTACGCCGACGACCGGACGGCCGCCGCCGTGTGGGAGGTGTGACCGCGCGCGGTGCGGATGCACGGAACCGGGGGACCGGCCGGGAGAACCGAAAGGGCACCCGCCGGACCCGGGGCTTCGGGGACCACGGAGAGGTGCGCGCACGGCCCGCTCCGGCCCGCGCGACGCACCCCGGCCTCAGGAGCGGGGGGTGTCGTCGAGCTCGCTCATCCGGCGACCGGGCTCCATCGGGTCTCCTTGTGGCAGCGGGGTCCAGCCGTTCTCCCCGTACCAGTAGTACGGCAGGCCCTTGATGCCGGTGGTGTGGAACGGGGCGCCCTCGTCGTCGATCCGGATCGTTCCGGTGCGGCCCCGCGAGGACCAGTCGAGCTCCATGTACCAGCGGCAGTCGCAGTTCTCGGTCTGGGCGTCGACCATCAGGTACTGGGGCTCCCGCACGGACACCTGGAAGGGCGGGCGCAGAATCTTGGGACCCGTTTCGACATCGCTCGGGACCGGGCGGGCGACGGGCTGGTCCCTGTCCAGATCGACCTTGAACGAGCCGGGGCCCATGGCGCCACCGCACCCCCCGCCCGTCAAGTAGGCGGTGCCCTTCAGCGGGGCCGAGCGTCCGACGACCTTGACCCGCAGCGCCTCCAGGACGACGGCCGCGTCCGTCCGCCCCTGCACGATGATGTCCACGAGCGTCTGGCTGCCGTGCACCCCGTTCTGGGTCTGCACCCACGGGGAGGCGTCCTGCGGGGCCGGCGGAGGTGGTACCTGCTCCGGCTTCTTGTCGATGACGTAGGTGTGAGCGCAGCCGACCGCCCAGCGGTGGGAGTACACGGTCCAGGTGAGGGGAGGCCCGGTGGAGACGGCCTCGGGAGCGGGGCTCGTGGACGGGCTCGGCGAGGTGTCGCGGCTGACGGACGCGCTCGGGGTGGGGGAGCCGGACGGCCGGCCGCGCGTGGCCGAGGGGGACGCGGACGGTGTCGCCGAGCCGTTCCGCGCGCCCGCCGCCTTCGCGGTCGGCGCGACGGCCACCCGGTCGCCGGTGTCCTTCGAGGAGTGCCCGGAGGGCAGGGCGGACAGGCTGCCCAGGGTGGCGATCAGCACGGTCACCACCGCCGCGGTGACCGCGACGCGGCGCTTGAACCGGCGGGTCCGCGGCGCTCCCGCCCGCGCGGCGGACCCTTCCGCGGAGCGTTCCCCGAGAGCGGGCCCGAGGTCCGTGACCGGCGGCAGGGTCTGGCCGTCCTCCGGCCCGCCGGTCGCCGGAAGCGCCTCGGGGGCGTCCGGCCCGGTCTCCGGCGTCAAAACCCCGCCCGTGCCGTCGGCCGTCCCGGCGGCCTCCGTGGTCATCGGCGCGCCGGGCGCCGCGGGTTCCGGACCCGACGGGCTCGACGGTGCCGGCTCCAGGACCGGCGGGGCGGACGGGCCGGTCTCGGCCCCCGCCGTCCGGGCCCCCTGGCGGGCCTCCACCGCGAGGATCCACTGCCGGTGCAGTTCGCCCCGCTCGGCGGGAGTCGCCCCGCACATCGTGGCGAACCGCTCCACGGGCGCGAACCCGAGCGGCACCGCTTCTCCCGCGCAGTACCGGTGCAGGGTCGAGGTGTTCATGTTCAGGTGACGCGCGAGCGCTGCGTAACTGCGGTCGGAGCGCGCCTTCAAGCGCCGTAGCGTCGCAGCGAATTCCTCGACCTCGTCCTGGGATGACAACGTTTCTCCCGCTTCTCGTCCCAGGACGGCATCCCAGGCACCTCTCTTAGGGAGAGGCGGGCGGGCCGGGGATGGTTCCACCGTCGCGGGCCCGGACTCCTCACAGTTCCGCGCCGTGGTCCGGACGGGCGGGCCGCAGCCGCAGGGTGAGGATCTGGAACGGCCGCAGCGCGATCTCCGGCGGGGCCTCGCCGAGCGGCCGTTCCAGCAGGTCGGTCACCTCGGCCCGGGAGACCGGGAAACCGGCGGTCACCTTCGCCCGGGCCCGCCCGCCCCGTGACTCGTACAGCCGCACCACCACGTCGCCGCTGCGGTCCTCCGCGAGTTTGACCGACTCGACGGTGACGGCCGGGTCGTCGACGCTCACCAGCGGTTCGAGCGCCGGTGCCGCCGCCCGGCGCAGCGGCAGATTGAGCGCGAGCCCCTCCGCCACGGCGTCCCCGGCACCGGCCCCCGGCAGCAGCGCGTACGTGAACCGGTGCGTGCCGAGATCGGTCTCCGGGTCCGGGCTGTGCGGGGCGCGCAGCAGGGTCAGCCGTACGGTGGTGCCGAGGCCGTCGGCGTGCGGCGTACGGGTCACGTCGTGGCCGTACGTCGAGTCGTTGAGCACCGCGACCCCGTACGACTCCTCCGCGACCCGCAGCCAGCGGTGGGCGCAGATCTCGAAACGGGCCGCGTCCCAGCCGGTGTTGGCGTGGGTGGGGCGGTGGACGTGCCCGAACTGGATCTCGGCGGCGGACCGTTCGGCCTGGACGTCGAGCGGGAAGGCGGCCTTGAGGACCTTCTCCGACTCCTGCCAGTCGATGTCGGTCACGATGTCCAGCCGTCGGCCCGCGGCCGTCAGCCGGATCTCCTGGACGATCCGGGAGGAGCCGAAGGCCCGGGTGACGCGCACGGCCGCCCGCAGCGGCCCGCTCTCCACCAGTTCCACCGACTCGGCGGACGTGAGGTCCGTGTGGGTGCGCCGGTAGTGCCGGTCGATGTCCCAGGCGTCCCAGGCGTTGGGGTGGTCGGGGTGGAGCTGGAGCAGATTGCCCCGGCCGCACAGCACTTCCCGGCCGTGCGCGAGGTCCCGTACGGAGGCCAGCAGCCCGTCGGTGTCGATCCGCACGCGCAGCAGGCCGTTGTCCAGTACGAAGGCGCCGTCACGCTGCTCGGTCCGCACGGTGGGGCCGTCGTGCCGTTCGGTCCGCACGGTGGGGCCAGGGCCGGCCGGGACGGCGGCGGTGCCCAGCCCCGGCACGGTCACCACCTCGTCCCCCACCACTTCGGTCCGCTCGTACGGCGAGGCGTTCAGCACCGCCGGCACGCCGGGCCCCAGGGCCCGTACCGCCTCCGCGGTGATCTCCTCCAGCTCGGCGAGCACCCGCGCGTACGTCTCGCGTGCCTCCCGGTGCACCCAGGCGATCGAGGAGCCGGGCAGGATGTCGTGGAACTGGTGCAGCAGCACGGTCTTCCAGATCCGGTCCAGGTCGTCGTACGGGTAGGCGTACGACGGATCGCGCACGGCGGCCGTGGCGCACCACAACTCGGCTTCGCGCAGGGCGTGTTCGGAGCGGCGGTTGCCCTGCTTGGTCTTGGCCTGGGTGGTGTAGGTGGCCCGGTGCAGCTCCAGGTACAGCTCGCCGGACCACACCGGCGCGTGGGCCCCGTACTCCTCCTCGGCGGCGGCGAAGAACGCCTCGGGCTTCTCGACGCGGACCGTGGGCGAGCCCTCCAGGGACCGCAGCCGGCGGGCCTTCTCCAGCATCTCGCGGGTCGGGCCGCCCCCGCCGTCGCCCCAGCCGAACGGGACGAGGGAGCGGGTCGCCCGCCCCTTCTCCGCGAAGTTGCTTTCCGCGTGGGCGAGTTCACGGCCGTGGAACTGCGAGTTGTAGGTGTCCACGGGCGGGAAGTGGGTGAAGACCCGGGTGCCGTCGATGCCCTCCCACCAGAAGGTGTGGTGGGGCATCTTGTTGCTCTGGTTCCAGCTCAGCTTCTGGGTGAGGAACCAGCGGACGCCGGCGAGCTTCGCCAGTTGCGGGAAGGCGGCCGTGTAGCCGAAGGAGTCCGGCAGCCAGATCTCCTCGGTCTCGACGCCCAGTTCCTCCCGGAAGAAGCGCTTGCCGTGCACGATCTGCCGGGCCAGCGCCTCGCCGCCGGGCATGTTGGCGTCCGACTCCACCCACATCGACCCCACCGGAGCCCAATTGCCCTCCTGGACAGCCTTCTTGATACGCTCCCAGATGTGCGGCTGGTGCTCCTGGACCCAGGCGTACTGCTGGGCCTGGGAGCAGGCGAAGACCAGCTCCGGGTAGTCCAGGGCGAGCGCGGTGACGTTGGCGAAGGTCCGGGAGGCCTTGCGGACCGTCTCGCGCAGCGGCCACAGCCACGCCGAGTCGATGTGCGCGTGTCCGGTCGCCGAGACGCGGTGCGCGCTGGCCGCCGCGGGCCGCGACAGCACCTCCGCCAGCTCGGCCCGTGCCGCCGCGGCCGTGCCGGGCACGTCGTGCAGATCGAGGGCGTCGAGCATGTCCTCCAGGGCCCGCAGGATCTCGTGCCGTCGTGGCCGCTGCGGATCCAGTTCGTGCATCAGCTCGGAGAGGACCTCGGCGTCGAGGACCAGATGCCACACGTCCTCGTCCAGTACGGCGAGATCGGCAGCCGCGAATCGGTAGATCGGCCCATCTCCGGCGGTCAGCACGTCTCCCAGACGCGTGGGCTCGAAGCCGCGCAGGACGGCGGGGTTCGCCGCCGCCTCCAGCAGCAGGTGCACCGCCTCGCCTCCCCGCGCCGGTGCCCCGACCGTCAGGTGGCGGTTGCGCGGGTGGACGCCCTTGAGGGGGACGCCCGTGGCGTCGTACAGCAGCCCCTCCGCCTGGAAACCGGGCCCGTCCCCGGTGAACCCGGGGTCGATCACCACCTCCACCCGGCGGCCCGCCCATTCCTCGGGCACCCGGCCCTCGACGCGGAACCAGCTCGTCGACCAGGGTTTTCCCCAGACCGTGCCGGTCGTGAAGGGCTCGTAGGCGGCCTGGAGCGCCTGCCCGACGGGCACCGGCTCGCCCGGCACGTGCCAGACGGAGAGTGTGAGCGGCACCCGGTCCCCGTACCGGGCGGGGCGCAGGAACTGGCGCAGCGCGCGCTCCAGACGGGCCTCCACCAGCGAACGGTCGTCGTGCACGGCTGCTCCTCGGTGCTCGGACGGCACTGTCGAAGCCTTCACTTCCCCGCGCGGGCGTCACGCACCCGTGGCCGTACGGCACCTGGTTGATGATTCGACATGACTGTCACGTTCCCGATGAGGGCATGGATCCCGTGAACGTGTTCGAGCAGAGGGGACCCGACATCGGCACGCAGGCGGGGGTCATGAAGCGGCAGGCACCAGGAGGCGGTCCCATGACCAAGGGGGCCCTCTCCACCGGTCCGGTGGAGGAAGCGTCCGAGGGGGCGGCGGAGGAGACGGACGGCGCGCAGTTACGGCGCCGGCTGGGCAAGGCGGATCTGCGGGCGGTGCCCGAGGCGCGCAGGGCGCTGAGGGAGCACTTACGCCACTGGGGGAAACAGGGCAGTGCCGAGACGGCGGAGCTCCTGACCAGTGAGCTCGTCACCAACGCGCTGGTCCACACGGACGACGACGCCGTCCTGACCGCGACGATCGGACCGTGCGGACTGCGCGTGGAGGTCCGGGACTTCGTGGGAAGCGGGCCCAGGATGTGCGTACCGGACGCCGACGACGGTACGCACGGCAGAGGCCTCGTCCTCGTCCAGTCCCTGGCGGACGCGTGGGGCGTACGGTCGCACGGGGTGGGCAAAGCGGTGTGGTTCGAACTGAACGGCGACGCGGTGTAGGAACACCGCGTCGCCGTCGTCGTGTCCGGGGCGCGTGCTTCAGCCGAACTGCTGTTCAAGATCCTTGAGCTTGCGCTCCAGGGAGTCGAGCCGGGGCAGGGCCATCGTGTCGTCCTCCGTGGTGAGGTCGACGGTGATCGGCTCAGTGCTCTTGCGGACGGGGGTGAGGGAGGGCCGCGATCGTACGGGCAGCTGCTCCGCGGTGGATATGGCGGGCTCCGTGGAGGTGCCCGCGGGTGCCCGCTCCACGGTCGTGGTCTCCAGTTCCCGGGCGTCGCCGCGTCCGGGGATGCCGCGGTGGCCACGGCTGAGCGCCTTGAGGTGCGCCCGCTCCACCCGCTCCTCGTTGCGGCGGCGCAGCCGTTCCTGCTCCTTCTGGCGCCGGTCCTCGCGGACCTCGTCCACGGCCTCGTCCAGGGACCGGACGTTCTCCAGGAGCATCAGCGACCACGCGCTGTACGTCTCACGGGGGGCGCGCAGCCAGCGGACCATACGGATCTGCGGCAGCGGACGCGGCACCAGGCCCTGCTCGCGCAGGGCGGCCCGGCGGGTCTGCTTCAGAGCCCGGTCGAACAGGACGGCGGCCGACAGGGACATTCCCGCGAAGAACTGCGGAGCGCCGGCGTGGTCCACGCCCCGGGGCGCGTGCACCCAGTTGAACCAGGCCGCGGCGCCGGCGAAGGTCCACACGAGTATGCGGGAGCCGAGCGCCGCGTCACCGTGGCTGGCCTCGCGCACGGCGAGGACGGAACAGAACATCGCCGCCCCGTCCAGGCCGAACGGGACGAGGTACTCCCAGCCGCCGGAGAGGCCGAGGTTCTGCTGGCCGAAGCCGACCAGGCCGTGGAAGGAGAGTGCCGCCGCGACGGCGGCACAGCAGAACAGCAGGATGTAGGAGGCCGTGCCGTAGACGGCCTCCTTGCGCCTGCGGCGCTCCTCGGTGCGCTCCCACGAGTCGTCGCTGCTCGTGCCGTCCCCGGACCGCTTGCCGCGTGCCAGCACCGCCACCGCCGCCAGCAGGCCCAGGAGCAGAACGGCGCCTGGAAGCAGCCAGTTCAGCGATATGTCGGTCAGTCTCATCGGGGTCCCTTGCCTTGGGATAGGGCGTAACGCCCGCCATAGTGGACCACTCACATCGGCCCTCAGGGGGTTTCGGGGCAAGAGGCCGCCAAGGAGGTGCAAGAAGGTGCGCAGGGCGACTTTCTGCTCGAACTGCCGCGCGAGGGACGGGAGTTGAGTACGAATAAGACTACCCGTGCGGGTGGTTCCGTGGAGAGTTCCCGTGATGAGTGAGGAATATGTGAAGCACTTGTGATCCGCGTCCGGCTCGCGGTGATCCGCGTCCGGTTCGCGCGGGGGGTCGCACGGGGGTCGTGCGGGAGCCGCGCCGGGGCCGTGCGGGAGCCGTGCGGGGTTCGCGCGAGGCCGTGCGGGGGCCGTGCCGGGGGCGTGCCCGGTCCTCGGGCGGCCCCCGGGTCGCCTCAGCTCGCGGCGGCGGTCAGCTTGGTGATCCGGTCCGCGTCGCAGGTGCGCGGGCAGGTGGCACAGGTGTCGGCGGGGCGCACCGTGTAGAAGAGGCAGCAGCTCACCCGGTCGCGGGTGGGCAGGGACTCCCCCTCGGGACCGGTCAGTTCGCGGAAGGCCGCCGAGCCGACGTAGGGCCGGGTCGAGTCCGGCAGCAGCAGCTCCAGCTCGCGCATCGCGCGCCGTTCCTCGCCGAGCAGGTGGGCGACATACCAGAGGCCCTCGACCACCTCGTCGGTCGCCATGCCCCACAGGGCCCGGCCGCGCCGTCGCATCCGCGGCCCGAACCCGCCGAGGACGGGTTCCAGGTGTTCGGCCACCGCGGAGCGCACCTCGGCGCGCAGCGCCTCCTCGTCGGGTACGACCCGGGCGCCCGGCAGGGCGGCGGCCGGGTCGTCCGGCAGGCAGGCGAAGGTGTCGATCCGCACGGCCATCCGGCCGAGCTCGCGGTGGAACGTGACGTTCTCCACAGGCAGGCGGGGCACCCGGCGCAGCAGGAACCACGGCACGGTGATCAGCAGGCAGGCCGGCCAGGCGTACCTGTGCAGTCCGAAGCCGGCCACGACGTCGGGCCGTGCGCGCGTGCCGTAGTCCCGGAGCACCTGGGCCTCGTCCCAGGCGAGGAACGCGTCGAGGTCCGGCCCGCCGGCGGCGAGCAGGGCGGCGGCGGCCCAACCCGCGCCCCGCGGGGCCGCTTCTCCCGCTCCCAGCTCCGTGACGCCCAGCCCGGGGAAGGCCTCGCCCAGCCGCGCGTAGGCGTCCGCGACGGGCGACGCGGCGGCCGGCACGTACGGACCGGCCAGGGCGGTCATGGCCGCCGGAGCGGTCGCGGCGGCGGCATCGGCCGGCAGCGTGGGAGTGGACATGCGGAACCATCGCTTCACGATCGTTGGCAGGTAAGCCTTACCTTACCCTGTCGTCCGGGTGTTTGAACTGGGCCCGTGTGCGCCTATCGTGCTTGACGGACCAGTGACACTTGACGGACCGGTGACGGCCGACGTCACGACCGCCCAGTACCGCCGACCCGGAGGAGGAACCGTGGAGCAGGCCGGTCCGCGCAGCGCGCACGGCTCCGCCGGGCCGTGGACCCCGGACGTCCGCGCGGGCGCCTTCCGGGTTCCGCAGCAGCCGGGGCCCGTGGACGTGGGACTGGCCAGGGGGATGCCCGCGGGCGGCGTGGGAGACGGGCCCGGTGCCGGTCCCGGCGGCGTTCATCCGGCCGTCCTGGCCTCGGCCCGCGGTGAGCACACGCACAGTGAGACCCCGATCCCGCACCCGCGCGCCGAGGGCACGCGCCCCGGCGTGCGCGCGGACGGCACCGGCGCCTCCGTACGTACGGACGGTGCCCGTGCCGGCGTGCGCGCGGACGACGCCCGCGCCGGCGTACGCGTCGGCACACGTGCGGACGACGTTCGCCCCGTCGTACAGACGGACGGCGTACGCGCTGTCGCGAACCCCGGGGACGCCGGTCCCGTACCCGACGGCGAGGCACGCCCCGCCGCACGTCCGGAGAACGCCGCTCCCCCGCGCGCGGACGAGACCCGGCCGGGAGCGGACGGCGGGGGCGCCCGCCCCGCGCACGCCGAGGAGACCCGTCCGGCCGCACGCGAGCCGAACGCCCGTGGCGACGAGACGGAGCGGGCGCGCCCCGCCGCCCGTGCGGAGGCCGCCCGTCCCGTCGTGCAGCGCGCCTCCGTGCGGGGCCAGATCCTCGACGCCCTGCGCACCGCGCTCGTCGCGGGTGAACTCGCCCCCGGCGAGGTGTACTCGGCCCCCGCTCTCGGCGAGCGCTTCGGGGTGTCGGCCACGCCCGTGCGGGAGGCGATGCAGCAACTCGCCCTCGAAGGCGCCGTCGAGGTCGTCCCCAACCGGGGCTTCCGCGTCGTCGAGCGCGGTACCCGGGAACTGGCCGAACTCGCCGAGATCCGGGGCCTGATCGAGGTCCCGGTGATGCTCAGGCTCGCGCGCACCGTGCCGGCCGCCCGCTGGGCCGAGCTGCGCCCGCTCGCCGATGCCACCGTTCGGGCCGCCTCGTCGGGCTGCCGGGTGACCTACGCGGAGTCCGACCGGTCCTTCCACCGCGCGGTCCTCGGCCTCGCGGGCAACGCGCAGTTGGTGCGCCTCGCCGACGATCTGCACCGCCGTGCCCAGTGGCCGCTCGTCGGCGGTCCCGTCTCCCGGGGACGCGCCGACCTGGTGGCCGACGCGGCCGAACACGCCGCGCTGCTGGACGCGTTGATCGCCGAGGACCTGACCGTCGTCCAGGCCCTGGTGCGGGAGCACTTCACCGGCGCTTCCTGAACGGCCCCGCCCACCACCACCGGCCGGCGAACCCGCCCGCGGCCGGGCCCTGTTCGTCCCCGGGAATCCCCCGGCCGCCGAATCCCGTGCGCGGGAGCACGGGCGGCTAGAGTTTCCCGCTATCACGAGGGGATCCCCGTCGGCGGAGCCGGTTCGGGGACCGGGGTGACTGGGGGACCGATGACGGCGACGGACGTGAAGCCCATCGTCTTCGTGCACGGGACGCGCTTCTCCGCGGGACAGTGGAGTTCGCAACTCGCCGCGCTCCGGGACGAGTTCCCGGTGGCCGCGGTCGACCTCCCGGGCCACGGCGAACGTTCGGCGCAGCCCTGGAGCCTGGGCTCCTCGACGGAGGTCATCGCCTCCGCCGTGGACTCGCTCGGCCACGGGCCGGCCCTGGTCGTCGGGCACTCCCTGGGCGGTTACGCCGCGCTGGAGTTCGCGCGCCGCCGCCCGGAACTGCTGCGCGGGCTGGTCCTGGCCGGGGCCAGCGCCTCCACCCGTGGCCGCCGGGCGGTGCCGTACCGCTGGGCCGCCCGGCTGGTCCCGCACCTCCCGGCCGAGCGCCTCACCCGGTGGAACGACCGCCTGCTGCGCCGCCTCTACCCGCCGGAGGTGGTGGAGGCGACCATTCGCGCCGGCTACGCCTTCCACACCCTGCCGCGGGCCTGGGGCGAGTTGCTGGGGCGCTTCGACGCGGACGCGATGCGCCACGTGGGGGCCCCGGTCCTGATCCTGAACGGCGAGAAGGACACGGTCTTCCGCGCCGGCGAGGCGGACTTCGCCCGCGCCCATCCGGACGCTCGCGTGGAACTCGTCCCGCGGGCGCGGCACCTCGCCAACTTCGACGCCCCCGACGCCTTCGCCGACGCCGTCCGCCGCTTCGCCCGCACGCTCCCTCCGGTGAACTGAGCGCACCCCGCCCGGAGTCCCGCGCGCGTGCGGCCCCGCCCGTGAAGGTCCGCACCCGGGCGGGGCTCCGAAGGCGCGTCCCGTCGTACGGGATCAGGCCGTCGCCGCCGGCGGTGCCGGGTCCAACCGGTCCGCCAGCCACAGGGGGACACCGCCGAGCAGCCTGAACAGCCGTCCCGCCTCCGCCCGCAGCCGTGACGCCTCCGGTTCGCTCTCGGCGTCGGCCAGGGCCGCCAGCGCCGGCGCCGTACCGACCAGGTACCCGAGCTCCTCCCGGATCCGCAGGGATTCGGCGAAGCCGTGCCGGGCCTCCGCCAACTCCCCTTCGCGCAAGGCGATTCCGGCGAGATGCCGCCAGGTGAAGGACAGCAGCAGGGCGTCGTTCCGGTCGGTCGCGCCCGCGTGCGCCCGCCGGTACGCGGCGCGGGCCGCCTGCGGCGAGTGCGCGAGGTTCTCGGCGAGCAGCCCGCGCCGGAAGTCCAGCAGCGCCCTGCCGGGCGCGCCCGGCGCGAGCAGCGCCGCGGCCCGGCCCAGCGCCGCGCGCGCCTCGTCGGCCCGGTCGCGCACGCCCAGCAGGGTCGCGGCATAGGCGAGTTGGCCCCGCTCGCAGGCGGCCGCGCCCCGCTCGTCGTCGCTCTGCGCCAGTGCCTCGGCGGTGCGCAGCGCGTCCTCCGCCTCGGCCCAGCCCTGCTCGGTGTAGAGACAGCGCTCGACCAGGAGCGACGCCCTCTGGAGCGCCGGCCCCGCCGCGTGCGGCTGGATCAGCGCGGCCGCGTCGGCCCAGCAGGCGCGTGAGCGCAGCCGCCATACCGCGGTCTGGAGTGGATCGTCCCCTGCAGTCGTTCCGGTACCAGACATGGCGGTATGCGCCACGTTGCCCTCCCCGAGCACGCCATCGAGCTGTTGAGTGGTGGCATCTCAGCACGGATCACGGGGCGCGGCCAAGAGGGTAGGTGAAGGATTTCACAAAGTCGTGGGCCGCGCGCGGGGTTGCCCGGGGCTCCTGGACTCAGCTCATCCGCAGTGCCAGGAAGAAGTCCAACTTGTCTTCCAGCCGCGACAGATCACGACTCGTCAACTGTTCGATGCGTCCGACGCGGTAGCGCAGGGTGTTGACGTGGAGGTGAAGCCGGGCCGCGCAGCGCGTCCAGGAGCCGTCGCAGTCCAGGAACGCCTCCAGGGTCGGGATCAGTTCCGCGCGGTGCCGGCCGTCGTACTCGCGCAGCGGGTCCAGCAGCCGGGCGGTGAAGGCGCGGCGCACGTCGTCCGGGACGAACGGCAGCAGCAGGACGTGCGAGGCCAGCTCCTGGTGCCCGGCCGCGCAGACCCGTCCGGGGCGGGCCGCGGCGACCCGGCGGGCGTGCCGTGCCTCCTCCAGCGCGCCGCGCAGCCCCTCGGCGGAGTGGACGGCCGCGCTGACCCCGATGGTGAGCCGGCCGTCGTCGTCCAGACCGGCCGCCAGCGGCTCCCGTACGGCCGCGAGCAGCGTGTCGGCGTGCAGGCCGGGCTCGGAGCCCTCCTCGTCGGAGGGGACCGCCGAAAGGGGGACCAGCGCGACCGCCTCGTCCCCCGTGTGGGCGACGGCGATCCGGTCGGAGTGCTCGGGGCCCGGCGACAGGGGGTCGACGAGGATCTCCTCCAGCAGCGCCTGGGCGACCGGGCCGCCCTCGATCTCGCCGCCGTCCCACTCGACGCGGGCCACCACGACCTGCCAGTGCGGGGCGGTGCCCAGGCCCGGCAGCAGCACCGGCGCCGCCACCCGCAGCCGGGCCGCGATCTCGGCGGGCGCGGCCCCCGCCTGGACCAGTTCCAGGACCTCCTGCGCGAGCCGTCGGCGCACCGTGCGCGCCGCGTCCCGCCGGTCCCGCTCCACCGCGATGAGCTGGGTGACGCCCTGGAGCAGGTCGAGCCGTTCCTCGGGCCAGTCCCCGGCGTCCGCCTCGACGGCGAGCAGCCAGTCGGAGAGCACCGTCTCGCGGACGTCCCGGAAGGCGCCCGTGGCACGCCCCGAGGAGCGGACGGGGAAGAGCGAGTACACCGCCGGGCCCACGGCCACCCGGTGCGGCCCCCGGCGCCCGGTGCGCAGCGCCGACAGATGCGCGGCGGCCAGCTCGGCGCGGGTGCCGGCCGGCAGCGCGCCGCCCGCGAGCTTCGAGCCCGCGACGGGCCGTCCGGCGGGGGAGAGGACCCAGGCGCGCAGGTCGAGGTCGGTGCCGAGGAGATCGAGGACCACGTCGGGGCCGCCGCCCGCCGGGCCCGAGGTCATCATCCGCCGGTGCCGCTCGACCACGGCGGCCAGATCCCCGGCGCGCTCGCCCGAGACCTGGCGCACGACGTGCTCGGTGATCGTGGCGAAGGCGACCGACTCGTTCACGGCGAACAGCGGCAGGCGGTGCCGGGCGCAGGCCACGATCAGGTCGTCGGGGATGTCGCCGAGCTCCGCCTCGCCCGCGGCCAGGGCCGCGACCCCGGTGCCCGCCAGGATGCGGACGAACGGTTCGGAGTCCTCGGCGTCGTGCCGCCAGGCGAGACCGGTGAGGACCAGCTCGCCGCCCGAGAGGTAGCGGCTCGGGTCCTTGAGGTCGGTGGTCATCACACCGCGTACGGTGCGGTCGAGCTCGTCCTCGCCGCCGAGCAGCCGCAGGCCCAGCGCGTCCGTGTCCAGCAGTGCGCGCAGCCGCATTCTCGTCGCCGCCGTTCTTTGTCTCGAAATCTACGATGGATCAGTGGTGAGGCCCGTCGGCGTCCCGGGCTCCGCGGAGCGGTCCGCGGGTTCCGGCCACCGGCGGTACCGGCCCCGGGGCCTTCGGTCTCCATCGGCCCGCGTCCCCGCTTCCCAGGGGCCGCGGCCCTGTTCCCGGAGGATCGGCCGTCCGTTTCCGGAGGGCCGTGTCCCTGTTCCCGGAGGGCAGGCCGTCTGTTCCCGGAAGGCCGACCGTCTGTTTCCAGAGGGCCGGCCATCTGTTTCCAGAGGGCCGACCATCTGTTTCCAGAGGAAAACGAAGAGGTTGCTGATGGCCTCGTTTCATACGAATCTACAAGATGCGCGCGCTGGCCAGCGAACTCCTTCATGGTTTCGGTGACTGACCGCGGTGCCGGAGTCCGCTGTGTACTGACCCCACTCCGCTGTTGAGACCTCTTGTGCGAGCCGATGACGCCGCACCCGATCTGGCTCGATCACCACGCCCACGACACGAATGAAGAGAGCCACTCATGGACTTCCTTCGCCCCGCCGGCTGGGAGGAGGCGCTCGCCGCGAAGGCCGAGCACCCCACGGCCGTGCCGATCGCGGGGGGCACCGACGTGATGGTCGAGATCAACTTCGATCACCGCAGGCCCGAGTACCTCCTCGACCTGAACCGCATCGGAGAGCTGAGCGAGTGGGAGGTCGGCGACGAGAGCGTGCGCCTCGGCGCCTCCGTCCCGTACACCCGGATCATGGAGAACCTGCGCCGTGAGCTTCCCGGACTGGCGCTCGCCTCCCACACGGTCGCCTCCCCGCAGATCCGCAACCGCGGCGGCGTCGGCGGCAACCTCGGCACCGCCTCCCCGGCCGGTGACGCCCACCCCGCACTCCTCGCGGCGGGCGCCGAGGTCGAGGTCGAGTCGGTGCGCGGTTCACGGCTGATCCCGATCGACGACTTCTACACCGGCGTGAAGCGCAACGCGCTCGCGCCGGACGAGCTGATCCGCGCCGTCCGCGTCAGGAAGGCGGACGGGCCTCAGCAGTTCTCCAAGGTCGGCACCCGCAACGCGATGGTGATCGCGGTGTGCGCCTTCGGCCTGGCCCTGCACCCCGAGACCCGTACGGTCCGCACCGGCATCGGCTCGGCCGCGCCGACCCCGGTCCGCGCGAAGGCCGCCGAGGAGTTCCTGAACGCGGCGCTCGACGAGGGCGGCTTCTGGGACAACGGGAAGGTCATCACGCCGTCGGTGGCCAGGCAGTTCGCCGCGCTGTGCTCCGCGGCCTGCAACCCGATCGACGACGTCCGCGGTACGGCGGGCTACCGCCGCCACGCGGTCGGTGTCATGGCCCGTCGCACGCTGACCTGGACCTGGGAGTCCTACCGCGGTACCGCCGCCCGCACGGAAGGAGTCGCGTGATGCGTGTCAGCTTCACGGTCAACGGCCGTCGGCAGGAGGCCGACGACGTCTGGGAGGGCGAGAGCCTGCTGTACGTCCTGCGTGAGCGTCTCGGCCTGCCCGGCTCCAAGAACGCCTGCGAGCAGGGCGAGTGCGGCTCCTGCACCGTCCGCCTGGACGGCGTGCCCGTGTGCGCCTGCCTGGTCGCCGCCGGCCAGGCCGAGGGCCGCGAGGTCGTCACCGTCGAGGGGCTGGCCGACTTCGCCAAGCAGCGTGCCGAGCAAGCCGGTTGCGTGACGGGAGCGTGCGACACGCCCGAGTCCTCGGGTGTTTCGCTCGACGAGGCCCGGGGCTGGGCCGCCAAGGGCCACGACTCGCAGGCCGGCGAGGGAACCGAACTCTCGCCCGTCCAGCAGGCGTTCATCGACGCCGGAGCCGTCCAGTGCGGCTTCTGCACCCCGGGTCTGCTGATCGCGGCGGACGAGATGCTGGAGCGCACCCCGAACCCGAGCGACGCGGACATCCGCGAGGCGCTCTCGGGCAACCTGTGCCGCTGCACCGGCTACGAGAAGATCATGGACGCGGTCCGCCTCGCGGCCGCCCGGCAGTCCGAGGCGGTCTGACCATGGGAACGACCGGCACACCCACGAACATCACCCAGGGCTCCGGGACCAGGGGCGGCATCGGCGAGTCCACCCTCCGCCCCGACGGCACCCTCAAGGTCACCGGAGAGTTCGCGTACTCCTCCGACATGTGGCACGAGGACATGCTGTGGGGCCAGATCCTGCGCTCCACCGTCGCCCACGCCGAGATCGTGTCCATCGACACGGCCGAGGCCCTGGCCACCCCCGGTGTGTACGCCGTCATGACGTACGACGACCTGCCCACCGACGTGCGCCACTACGGCCTGGAGATCCAGGACACCCCGGTCCTCGCGCACGGCAAGGTGCGCCACCACGGCGAGCCCGTCGCCATCGTCGCCGCCGACCACCCCGAGACCGCCCGCCGCGCCGCCGCGAAGATCAAGGTGGAGTACCGCGAGCTGCCGGTGATCACGGACGAGGCGTCCGCGACCGCGCCCGGCGCGGTCCTCGTCCACGAGGGCCGCACCGACCACCACATCGGCCACGTCCCGCACCCCAACATCCTCCATCGCCAGCCCATCGTCCGCGGCGACGCCGAACGGGCCGCGCGCCGGGCCGACTTCGTCGTCCGGGGCCAGTACACCTTCGGCATGCAGGACCAGGCCTTCCTCGGGCCCGAGTCCGGACTCGCCGTACCCGCGGAGGACGGCGGGGTCGAGCTCTACATCGCCACCCAGTGGCTGCACTCCGACCTGCGCCAGATCGCCCCGGTGCTCGGCCTGCCCGAGGACAAGGTCCGGATGACCCTCTCCGGGGTCGGCGGCGCGTTCGGCGGCCGCGAGGACCTGTCGATGCAGATCCACGCCTGCCTGCTGGCCCTGCGCACCGGCAAGCCCGTCAAGATCGTCTACAACCGCTTCGAGTCCTTCTTCGGACACGTCCACCGCCACCCCGCCAAACTCACCTACGAGCACGGGGCCACCAAGGACGGCAAGCTCACCCACGTCAAGGCGCGGATCGTGCTCGACGGCGGCGCGTACGCGTCGGCCTCCCCGGCGGTCGTCGGCAACGCCTCCTCGCTCGGCGTCGGCCCGTACGTGGTCGACGACGTCGACATCGAGGCCCTCGCGCTCTACACCAACAACCCGCCCTGCGGCGCCATGCGCGGCTTCGGCGCGGTCCAGGCGTGCTTCGCCTACGAGGCCCAGATGGACAGGCTCGCCGACGAGGTGGGCATGGACCGGGTCGAGTTCCGCCGGCTCAACGCGATGGAGCAGGGCTCGCTCCTGCCGACCGGGCAGCGTGTCGACTCGCCGGCCCCGGTCGCCGAACTCCTGCGCCGCGTCAAGGCGATGCCGCTCCCGCCCGAGCGGCAGTGGCTCTCGGCGGGCGAGGAGGCGGACGTACGGCAGCTGCCCGGCGGTCTGTCCAACACCACGCACGGCGAGGGCGTCGTCCGCGGGATCGGGTACGCCGTCGGCATCAAGAACGTCGGCTTCTCCGAGGGGTTCGACGACTACTCGACCGCCCGGGTCCGCATGGAGGTCGTCGGCGGCGTGCCCGTCGCGACCGTGCACACCGCGATGGCGGAGGTCGGCCAGGGCGGTGTCACCGTCCACGCGCAGATCGCCCGCACCGAACTGGGCGTCGCCCAGGTGACCATCCAGCCGGCCGACACCCGTGTGGGCAGCGCCGGTTCGACGTCCGCCTCACGTCAGACGTACGTCACCGGCGGCGCCGTCAAGAACTCCTGCGAGCTGGTCCGCGAGAAGGTCCTGGAGATCGGCCGCCGCAAGTTCGGCACGTACCACCCGGCGTGGGCCACGGCCGAACTCCTCCTGGAGGGCGGCAAGGTCGTCACCGACGGCGGCGAGGTCCTCGCCGATCTCGCCGACGTGCTGGAGGACGAGGCCGTCGAGGTCGAGGCCGAGTGGCGGCACCGGCCCACCGAACCCTTCGACCTGCGCACCGGGCAGGGCAACGGGCACGTCCAGTACTCCTTCGCCGCGCACCGCGCCGTCGTCGAGGTGGACACCGAACTCGGGCTGGTCAAGGTCGTCGAACTGGCCTGTGCCCAGGACGTCGGCAAGGCGCTCAACCCGCTGTCCGTCGTCGGCCAGATCCAGGGCGGCACCACCCAGGGCCTGGGCGTCGCGGTCATGGAGGAGATCATCGTCGACCCGAGGACGGCGAAGGTGAAGAACCCCTCCTTCACGGACTACCTGATCCCCACCATCCTCGACACGCCGACCATCCCCGTCGACGTGCTCGAACTCGCCGACGACCACGCCCCCTACGGCCTCCGCGGCGTCGGCGAGGCCCCGACCCTGTCGTCCACCCCGGCCGTCCTCGCGGCGATCCGGGACGCGACGGGTCTGGAGCTCGCCCGGACCCCGGTACGCCCCGAACACCTCACGGGAACTGCCTAGGCGCCGGGCGCTCCTCCCGCTTCCCGGAGCCCTCCCGGAGCGTCCCCCGGTTCGACCACCGCGGGCGTGGCGGCCGGCCCGGCGTCCGCCACCGCACCCCCTCCCCGCAACCGCCGCCAAGGAGAACGGGACATGCTGGACATCGCCGAAGAACTGCACCGGTGGGTCGAGCAGGGCCGCGACTTCGCCGTCGCCACCGTGGTGGCCGTCGGCGGCAGCGCGCCCCGCAGGCCCGGAGCCGCGCTCGCCGTCGACTCCGACGGCACGGCCGTCGGCTCGGTATCCGGCGGCTGCGTGGAAGGAGCGGTCTACGACCTGTGCCGACAGGCGCTGGAGGACGGCGGGACCGTCCTCGAACGCTTCGGCTACAGCGACGACGACGCCTTCGCGGTCGGCCTGACCTGCGGCGGCGTCATCGACGTCCTGGTCACCCCGGTCCGCTCGCGGGACACCGCCCGCAGGGCCGTGCTCGCGACGGCCCTGGCCGCCGCGGCGGGCGGCGAGGCGGCCGCGCTCGCCCGTGTCGTGAGCGGGCCCGCCGACCTGATGGGGCACGCCCTCGTCGTACGCCCCGACGGCTCGTACGAGGGCGGCTCCGGCGCCCGTCCCGCACTCGACCGCACGGTGGCGGGGGAGGCGGCGGCCCTGCTGGACGCCGGCCGCACCGCCACCGTCGAGATCGGAGAGCAGGGCTCTCGTTGCGGAGCACCGCTCACGGTCCTGGTGGAGTCCTCGGTCCCGCCCCCGCGCATGATCGTCTTCGGTGCCGTCGACTTCGCCTCGGCGCTGGTCCGCGTGGGCAAGTTCCTCGGCCACCGGGTGACGGTGTGCGACGCCCGCCCGGTCTTCGCGACGGCGGCGCGCTTCCCCGAGGCGGACGAGATCGTCGTCGAGTGGCCCCACCGCTATCTGGAGCGCACGGAGGTCGACTCCCGCACCGTCCTGTGCGTCCTCACCCACGACGCCAAGTTCGACGTCCCGCTGCTCCGGCTCGCGCTGCGGCTCCCGGTGGCGTACGTCGGCGCCATGGGCTCGCGCCGCACCCACCTGGACCGCAACGAGCGGCTGCGCGAGGCCGGGGTCACCGAGACGGAGCTGGCCCGCCTCAGGTCGCCCATCGGCCTCGACCTGGGGGCACGGACCCCCGAGGAGACGGCGCTGTCGATCGCCGCGGAGATCGTGGCCGACCGGCGCGGAGGGAGCGGGGCCTCCCTGACCGGGGCGCACACCCCCATCCACCACGACACGCCCCCGGCCTCGGCGCGGCGGATCGGGTCGGTGGCCTGACGGACACGGCCCGGCCGTTCCGCCGTTTCCGGGCGCGTCCTTCCGCGCCCTGTGCTCCTGCCCTTGTTCGTGCTCCGTATTGACGCCCGCCCGTCGCTCGGCGACCCTCCTGTGGGAGCGCTCCCGCAAGTTCCTCGTGACCGTTGCGACCCTGGAGTGGACCCGCATGAGACGACGCACCTTCATCCGGCTCGCCGCCCTGTCCGTCGGGCTCGCCGCCCTCGTCGCCGTGCCCCCGGCGCAGGCCGCGCAGTCCGCGGGGCGCGGACCGTCGCTGTACGTCCCGGACGCCAACCCGGCGGCGTACGAACAGGTCCTCGGTCTCGCCCGGGCGGGCGAGTTCCGTGACGCGGCGGGCATCCTGGCGATGGTGAACACCCCGCAGGCCGTCTGGTTCGGCGACCAGACGCCGGCCGAGGTGGAGAAGGACGTCCGCGCGGTGGTGCGCGACGCGGGCCGTAAGGACGCGATCGCCGTGCTGGCGCTGTACGACATCCCCGGCCGGGACTGCTCCAACTACTCCGCGGGCGGCGCCGCGAACACCGCGGAGTACCAGGCGTGGATCGACGCCGTGGCCCGGGGGATCGGCCGCGGGGACGCGATCGTCACCCTCGAACCCGACTCCCTCGCCCTGCTGCCCTCCGACTGCGGCCAGGACGACGCGCAGGGCACGAGGACGGCCGCGCGCTACACCGAGGTGAACTACGCGGTCGACGCCCTGGAGCCGCTGCGCGGGACGAAGGTCTACCTCGACACCGGGCACCCGGGCTGGCACTCCGTCAACTCCATCGTGCCGCGCCTGGTCCAGGGCGGTGTCGCCCGCGCCTCCGGCTTCTACACCAACGCCTCGAACTACCACACCGACGACGCCGACTCCTGGTACGGCAAGCTGATCTCGTCCTGTCTGGCCTACGCCGACAGCGGTGGTGACGCTGCCCTGTGCCCCAACCAGTGGTGGCCGCGCGCCGACGCGCAGGCATGGCTCGACGCGAACGTGTCGGCCCCGCCGTCCCGGATGAAGCACTTCGTCACGGACTCCAGCCGCAACGGCCGGGGCACCTGGACCCCGCCGCCGGGCAAGTACACCGACGCGCAGGACTGGTGCAACCCGCCGGACCGCGGCCTCGGCGCCCGCCCCACGCTGCGTACCGGCGACCCGCTCCAGGACGCCCGGCTGTGGATCAAGACGCCCGGTGAGTCGGACGGGCTCTGTCTGCGCGGGACCGCGGGGCCAGAGGACCCCGAGCGCGGCACGGTCGACCCGAAGGCGGGCGACTGGTTCCCGCAACAGGCCCTGGAACTCGCCCGGTTGGCCGAACCGCCGCTTCTGCCGGGCACCTGACCCCGGGGAGCCCCCGCCGGGGAGGACTGGTCTCCCGGGACGCCCCGGCGGGGAGGGAAGCCCGGCCGTCGCCTCCCGGGGGTGCGGCCAGGGGTCACCCCCGCCCCAGCAGCCCGTCCATCGCGCGCCCGAACATCCACCGTGCCGACCGGTCCAGCGGCCGGTCGGCGAAGCCGGGCAGGCCGCGCACGCCCAGTTCCTCGCGCCAGACCACCCGCGAACCGCCGCCGCCCGCCGGGTGCACCTCGAACTCGGCCCAGCCCGTGACGAACGTGCCGCGCTTGACCAGCCGGCACGTTCCGGGGCCCCCGCCGTCCGGCGGGTTCCACGCGACGACCTCCATCGGGTCGTCGAACGCGAGCGGCCCGATTCCCGACCGCGCCACGAACAGCGTGCCCTCCCGCGTCGGCGCCGGAGTGCGCACGGTGACCCGGGTCAGCGGGACGACGTCCGCGTGCCGGGGCCAGTCGGTCAGCCGCCGCCAGCTCTCGGCGACGGAGTGCCGGGACACGCGTTCCAGGACGAAGAGGACCACGGCACGATCGTAGGCGCCGGAGAGCCACGGCCCGGAGACGCCCGCTCCGGCGACCGGCCCCGGACCAGGCGCCCCGGTGCCCGGACCTGAAGCCGGACTCCCGGTGACCGGCCCCGCGCTCGACGTCCCGGTGACCGGTCCCGCACCCGACATCCCGATCAGGTCATGGCCACCCACCGGGAGGTCCACGAACCGCTCGCCGGGCCCGTCGAGTCGAAGCGCCGGGAGCCGGGCGACGACACGACGGCCGCGCTCGTCGCGGCCCGCGGCGAGGAGGGGTCCCGGCTCACCGAGTCCGAGTCGGGCCACGGCTGCCGGACACCGCCCGTGCGCTGGAACCGACGGCCCGCGGCGCGCTCCCGCACGGCGCTCAGGAAGTGCCGGACCGCTCCTCCGGCTCCTTCGGCCGCCGCTCCCGCCCCGGTCCGTGGCCGGGGCGGTGCACGCCGGCCGTACGGCTCACGAGCAGGGCCATGGCCATCAGCCGGCGCCAGTCCAGGGCGGGCTGGACCTCGGGGACGCCCGGACGCTTCCTCGGGACCCGCACGCGCAGCGCACCGGGTTCGACACGGCAGCGGACCGGGGTGGGCAGGACCATGGCCTCGCCGTCGACGCCGACCTCCAGTTCGCGGCTGTCGGCGGTCACGACCACCTCGCGCGCGGTGAGGACCGACAGGCCCTGCGGGGCGGGGGAGAGCAGCAGGGCTGCCTCGAGCGCGCTGTCCACCTTGACGCCGAGGACACCGAGCAGTCCCGAGTCCAGCCGTTCGCGCCGTCCCAGGCCCGCCGGATCGTTCGTGCGGTACGGGTTGTTGCTCACCAGCACGGCCTGCGGCGCCCGGAGCGTCGTACCGGCCGCGTGGGCGGTCAGCACGGGTCCCCGCTCACGGGTGAGCAGCTCCGGAAGGAGCTCCAGGATCGTGCCGATCTTGTCGTCCCGGTAGGCGGGGTCCTGCACGACCGCCGCGTACGCGCCGAACGAGGCGTTGTTGACGAACGGGTGCTCACCGGCGAAGCCGAGGTCCACCCGCAGTTCGACCCCGTCGCTCAGCGCGTCCAGGCAGGCGGCGGGGTCGTCGCGGTCGAGGCCGAGGTCCATGGCGAAGTGGTTGCGGGTGCCGGCCGAGACGACGAGGAACGGCAGACCGTGCTCGGCGGCGACGGCCGCGACGAGCGCCTGCGTCCCGTCACCGCCCGCGACGCCGAGCAGGTCCGCTCCGTCGGCGACCGCCCGCCGGGCCAGCTCGGTGACGTCCTGGTGCCGTTCCGGATCGAGGAGCACGACGCGGGCGCCGAGCCGCTCGGCCTTCTCCACGAGGCCGAACCGCTCCACCTTGCCGCCGCCGGAGCGGGGATTCATCAGGACGAACGGCCGTCGCGGCGGCGGGGTGCGCCGTTCTCTCATGGACCGGGCGCGGCCGTGGGCGCTGCGCAGCGCGTAGCGGCCGCACCACACGGCGACGACCCACAGGACGGGGGACAGCAGCAGGGTCCACAGCAGCGTGATCGCGAGGACCACGACGACGGCGAGGGGCAGGACGACGGCGAGCAGCCCCGCGATCCAGCGCACCGGGCCGCGCCGGGTCAGCGCCCACCACAGGGCCGCCGCCGCGACGGCCATCGCGGCGAAGGCGGCGAGCAGGAGCAGGAAGCCGCGTACGCCCCCGAAGGCGAGGGGCAGCGCCACGGCGAGCGCCGCCGCCGTCAGGGAGGCTCTCGCCGCCCACCGTTCGCGGGCCGGTGGCCCCGTCCGTGTGCTCATCGTTCCTCCACCGGTCGGTCCGTCCGGCACCGCGGCCGCCGTCCGAGAGGGCACCGCCGCGCCGGTCACGCGAACCTGATGCCCGTACGGCGGACGTCCATGTCCGACGTGCCGGGACAGCCCTCACGGGGTCACGCTGCCACGAGCCGGGCTCCGGCACCACGAGGCGGCCTGTGTTCCGGCCCGTTTCCTGGCGCGCGTTCCCTCCGGCACCCCGCCCGGAGGCCGGACCGGGTGCCTCCACGACCCCGGGGCCGGGTCGGCCGCCGCCTTCACGGGCCGGTGCCCTCACCGGCCGGAGGGGTCCGTCCGCCGCGCCGACGGGCCCGGGCGGGTGCGGGCCTCCGGCGGGATCAGCGTGCCGTGCCCGGCCCCGCACACGACCGCCGTGCGCACCTGCTCGCCGCAGTCCGCGTGCACGACCTCCAGCGGCGGCCCCTCGGGATCCGCTGTGTAGCGGTCGCCCCACTGCTTGAGGGCGATCATGACGGGCCACAGGTCCCAGCCCTTGCGGGTGAGCCGGTACTCGTTGCGGGTGCGGCTGCCGGGCTCGCTGTACGGCACGGTGTCCAGGATTCCGGCCGCGACCAGCTTGCGCAGCCGGTCCGACAGCACGCTGTCGGAGAGCCCCACATGACGCCGGAAGTCGTCGAAGCGCCGTACGCCGTTCATCGCGTCCCGCAGGACCAGCATCGACCACTTCTCGCCGATCAGGTCGAGCGTCCGCTGGACCGTGCAGTTGTCGGTACTGGTGTCGAGCCACGTCATGCGCCCCATCGTAGGCTGGCTGTGAGATTGACAGCCAGGTGTGGCGCTGGCTAGTTTCTGCCGTACCTGCTGGCTTCGTAAAACGGAGTCAGGTGTGGAGCCGGACGGCGGAGGGCCGGGCGGCCGAGGCGGGAGAGTGGAAGAACCATGGGCAGGTCTCGTACGTACGACTGGGAGGACCCGGCCGTCACCGCGGCCGCCGTCGCCCGTCACAGCGGTCTCGACTTCCTCCGGGAGATGCAGGCGGGACGGCTTCCCGCGCCGCCGATCTCCGCGACCCTCGGCATGACCCTCGAAGAGGTCGAGCACGGCCGGGTGGTCTTCTCCCTGGTTCCGGGAGAGGAGCACTACAATCCCATCGGAAGCGTCCACGGGGGCATCTTCGCCACCCTGCTGGACTCCGCGGCGGGCTGCGCGGTGCAGTCCGTGCTGCCCCGGGGCACCGGGTACACCTCGCTCGACCTGAACGTGAAGTTCCTGCGGCCGGTCACCGTGGACACCGGCAGGGTCCGCGCGGTCGGCACCGTCCTCAACAGCGGCCGTCGTACGGCGCTCGCCCAGGCTGAGCTCTTCGACGAGTCCGACAGGCTGCTCGCCCACACCACCAGCAGCTGCCTGCTGTTCTCGGTCTGACCGCCCGGCCGCCGGGCTGTCCGGCTGTCCGCCCGGCCGACCGTCCGGCGTTCCTCGCGCGGGTCCGCAGGTCCGCGGGGCGTGCGGGTCCGGGGCGGGTCGTGTCCGTTTTCCGGGGTTCGGCAACGCCCGCCTCCCCTCGGCGAGTTCCGCCTTCCGTGAGGAATAACCGCAGGCCAGGACCTTTGCGGCGTGGATGCCCGCTCCGGTTGCGGAGCAATAGGCACCGCGAAATGGTGGAAAGGACCAGCCGCCGCACCGGGAGCTGTCCATGTTGATGTCGTCCCACGGTTTCGGCTCGTCCGACCCCTTCGGTGAACCGTTGAACCCGGCCGCACGGCGCGCCCGGCGGGACGGGACGTCGGATCTCGACACGGAGCACCTGCTGCAGGCCGCCACGAAGGCCGAACCCGCGCGCTCGCTGTCGGCCCGAGCGGACAACACCGCCTCTGACGAAGGGCTTTCGGGCGACGGCGCCGAGGTGGGGCGGGAGAGCGCGGAGCTGGCCAGCGGTACACCGAAGTGACCGACGCACGACGAAGGACGGGACGGAGGACTCCTGCACACCGAGGACGTACCCGGGCGCGCGAGACGCCGGGTAGTCGTTTGAGGAGGCTGCGCATGACGCACCACAAGTCCAACCGGGCCGTCGAAGGCGATCCGGAGCACGCCCACAACAGGGGAATGCCCCTGCGGAGCGACGACGACGAGCTTCACGCACGCGTGGTCCGCGAGCGGCGGGAAGCCGGACTGCTCGGCGGACCCATGGATGATCCCGAGGCTGCTTACCGGCGGGAGCGCGTGGAGATCGACCTGGAGGTGGGGTCCGGCCGGATCCCGACGGGCGATGTCACCCGGCGGGCCAGGGCCCCTTACCCGCCCTCCAGTTACGGGGATTGAACTCACCACGAGGCACGGACGCACCGGGGGACTCCGGATCGCGGGTCCTCCGGCCGTCCGCCGCCGACAGGCCCTGGCGCGGCATCGAGCCGCGGCGGAACCACCCGGCGACCTAGTAGAAGCGCTCGCGGGCGCACCACCCCATCAGCCGTCCGTGGCCCCAGCCCTGCTCGGGGACCCTCACTCTCGTGAAGAACTTGACGGCTCCGGCTGATGGGGAGGTGGCCCTGAGGATGACTCGAATCACGGAACGGTATGGCGAGCGGGTCCGCGACGGCAGGGGCCAGAACACGTCCCTCTTGTCGAAGCACTCACGGTGCTGCTTACAGCACAGATGTCCAGCCCGGCCCCTGCCTGGACTGACCAACAGCCAACCCATGTGCCTATTGGGCTCACGCCTCCCGGAAGAACCGCGCTTACCTGCGGCGAGGCGGGATTCCCTGCACATCCCGGACAAGGTGGATCAAGCCCGTAACCGCAAGGAACGCGGCTCGCGCGGCGGCTGACCGCCGAAGTCCGACCCGCAGGACTGCAAGGCCCGGCACGCGGTCGAGCGTGGCATCAATCACCTCAAAAGGTACCGGGCCATGGCTACGCGATACGACGAACTCGCCGTCCGCTATGAAGCCACCGTCCTCATCGCCGCCATCGGCGAATGGCTGTGAACGGCCGTACTGTGACGGCGCGTGAGCTTCATCGAAGCGAAGCGTTCTGCTGTCAGCCAAGACCGTCGCGCCTCCGATGACATGGGCGACAGGATCGTCACATGCAGCCGATCTTCGTTCTCGTGCACAGCCCGTCCGTAGGTCCCTCGACCTGGCACCCTGTGGCCGAACACCTGACGGCGGCGGGATACCAGGTACGGGTGCCGTCCTTGCTGCACATAGGCGCCGGTGCTCCGCCCTTCTGGCCCCGCATCGTCAGTGCCGTCCGCGACGACCTCCGGCCCATCCCGGCCGACAGCCACCTCACGTTGGTGGCACACAGCAACGTAGGCCTGTTTCTCCCGGCAATTCGCTCGGGCCTCGACCATCCGGTGACAAGCTCGATCTTCGTCGATGCCGCGCTACCGGCCCGGATCGGACCAACCCCTCTTGCCTCACCCGAGATGCTGAGCTTCCTCCGCCCGATGGCCGTGAACGGCAGGCTGCCACGCTGGACCGATTGGTGGGACGAGGCAGACGTCGCACCCATGTTCTCCGATCCGAGGGTGCGGCAGACAGTCATCGAGGAACAGCCCACCCTGCCGCTGTCCTACTACGAGCAGCACATTCCGGTCCCCGACGGCTGGGACGACCATCCCTGCTCCTACCTGCTGTTCGGCCCTCCGTACAACGACCTTGCCGCCGAGGCGCGCGAACGCGGCTGGCGTGTGGCACACCTGCCCGGTGCACACCTCCATCAGATCATCGATCCTGCCGGCACGGCCCGGCACCTCGTCGAACTCGCCACTGCGATCTGATCCACTTCCGATACACGCCCTAAAGGCAATGCCGTTGCTTTACGGATCTGCGGGTTGGGGTCTTGTGATGAGGACGGCTCGTGTGCCGGTGCAGGTGGGCTGGGGCCAGTCATGGTGTCCAGGTCGTTTGAGCCGGTAGTTGGACATCTTGCGTTTCACGACGCGGGGCTGGCTGCGCAGGCGTCTGTTGGGTAGGAGTCGTTCCAGGAGGTCCTGCTCGAGCACCATGATCGACCGGACAGGTCCTAGCCGCCGAGGGAGATCACGGCCGCGCTGCGGGGTCCTTCGGGGGCCCGGAAGTTCACGGTGTCGCCCGGCCGGTGGCCGAGGAGGGCTCGTCCGAGCGGGCTGTCCGCCGTGACGAGCGTCCGGTCCAGCACCGCGGCGCCCTCGCCGATCTGGACGGTGTCCGTCGTGCCGTCCGAGAACCGGACGGTGACCGTGCTGCCCACGCCGACCCTGTCCGTGGGCGGCGGACCCGTCACCTCGGCCTGCGCGAGCCGCGTCGTGATCCGCGCGATCCGGTCGTCCAGGCGCCGCAGATCGTTCGCGCGCTGCAACTCGTCCGCCGCGTCGGCGTGGTCGCCCACCTCCGCGCCCGAGTCCTGCAGGGCCGTCGCGACCGTTTCGCGTTCGGTGCGGAGTTCGGCGAGTTCCCGCTCCAGTGCCTGACGGGCGGCCTCGCTGATCGGTGCCGGTTCGCTGGGCATGCCTGCTCCTCGATGTGCGAGTCGAATCGGGGTGATATCAGCATATCCGCGCGCTTCTGTGTGCTCCTGAGCCGTATCGCGGCGGTATGCGATGTGTGGAATCGTGGGTCACCGGAGTTCAGGACGCTTCACGCCGTCCTGCGAGTGAAGTGAGGGAGGTCCCCATGTCCTCGAAGCGACGCCGGAAGAAGAAGAGCCGCCGCAAGCACGCCGCGAACCACGGCAGACGCCCCCAGTGCTAGCCGGGTGAGACTCTTGACCGCATCCCAGGACAGGCAGGACGGCCGGGAGCCCGTGCGGGGCCCGCCCCGCAGGGGGGGCGGAATTCCATCCGTACCACCACCCTGCGGCGGTGTGCCGCGCGGGTGTTGTTGGTTAGGGTGGCGAAGGCTCGCGTACGGGCCGGTGCCGGACGCAACGGGGGTTCGTTCGTGGGGAGTTGGAGCCGGGAGGAAGCCGCCGTGGTGCCCCCGTCGCTACGGGCGCGGCTCGCACTGACCGCGGTCCTCGCCGCGCTGGTGGTTCTCGTGCTCGGGGTCCTGTACGCGGGCGACAGCGAGCCGGGCCCGCTGGACGCGCGGCTCGGGGAGGCCGCCTACGACGTGGGGCCGTCGTGGCGGCACGCCGCCCTGGTCGTGGACTTCCTGGGGGAGCCGGCGGGCTCGGCGGCCCTGGTCGCGGTGCTCCTGGCGGGCTGTCTGCTCCTTCGGCTTCCCCGCGCGGCGGTACTCGTCGTGGCCGGCCCCGCCGTGTCCGTGGTGACGGCGACGCTGCTCAAGTCCCTGGTGGGACGCACGATCCACGGCGACGGGAACCTGTCCTACCCGAGCGGACACACCACCTTCGTCACCGCGCTCGCCCTCGTCGTGGCCCTGACCGTGGCCGGCCGGCTCGGCCTCGGCAGAGCGGCGGGCACCTCGGTCGTGCTCGGCGCGCCGCTGGCCGCCGGCGCGGCCATGGGCTGGGCGCAGGTCGCCCTCGGCGCGCACTATCCGACGGACGCCCTGGGCGGCTGGTGCACCGCGCTGGCGGTGGTCCCGGCGACCGCGTGGCTGGTCGACCGGGCGGCCGACCGGGCGGCCGACCGGACAGCCGACCGGATGAAGGACCGGGCGGCCGTCCGTCCGACGGACCGAGCGACGGACCGAGCGGGGGACGGGGCGGCGGAACGGTCGGCGGAACGGTCTGCCGACGCCGGTCACCGGGAGCACCGCTGACGTCACGTCACCTGACGTGACGTCATGCCCGGCGCCGGAAAACCGGCTTCACCGGCCGTCCGGACAGCCACGGTGCGGGGTCCGCCGCGTCGAGTGCCTTGCGGTACACCGCGCACGCCTGGGCCACCACGTCGACGGTGTGATCGATGTCGGCGTCGTCGAGCGCGCTGCTCACCACGAACGACGGGGCCAGCACCCCGCCCTCCAGGAGCCGGCGCAGGAACAGGGTGCGGTACTCCTGCGACGGCTTCCCGTTCTCGTCGAGGGTGGCGAAGACCAGGTTGCTGGCCCGCCCCCGGACGACGACGTGGTCGCCGACCCCCATGGCGGCCGCGGCCTCGCGGACACCGGCCGCCAGCCGCTCGCCGAGGGCGTGCAGCCGCGCGGTGACGCCCTCCTCGACGTAGGTGGCCTGCACGGCCATCGCGGCCGCCAGGGAGTGCGTCTCCGCGCCGTGCGTGGTGGACAGCAGGAACACCCGGTCGCCCGGGTGGCGCAGCCCGCCCAGTTCCATCAGCTCGCGGCGCCCCGCCAGCGCGGAGACGGCGAACCCGTTGCCCAGCGCCTTGCCGAACGTGGAGAGGTCGGGGACGACGCCGTACAGGCCCTGGGCGCCCGCCTCGGACCAGCGGAAGCCGGTGATCATCTCGTCGAAGACCAGGACGCAGCCGTGCCGGTCGGCCAGCTCGCGCAGAGCGGCGAGATATCCGGCCGGAGGCTCGGTCTGGGTGGCGGGTTCGAGGATCAGACAGGCGATCTCGTCCTCGTACCGGGTGAGGAGTTCCTCCGTGGCGGCCAGGTCCCCGTACGGGAACGTCACGGTCAGCTCGTCGGTCTCCGCCGGAATGCCGGCGGACATCGGAGTGGTGCCGATGAACCAGTCGTCGACGGAGAAGAACGGATGGTCGGCGCAGATGGCCACCCGCGCGCGCCCGGTGGCGGCGCGGGCCAGGCGCACCGCGGCGGTGGTGGCGTCGGAGCCGTTCTTCGCGAACTTCACCATCTCGGCGGTCGGCACCGTGGCCAGGAAGCGTTCCGCGGCCTCGGCCTCCATGATGGAGGGCCGGACGAAGTTGCTCCCGCGGTCGAGTTCCCGCCGCACCGCCTCGGTCACACGCGGGTGGGCGTGGCCGAGGCTGACCGACCGCAGGCCGGAGCCGTACTCGACGTAGCGGTTCCCGTCGACGTCCCACACGTGGGCGCCGCTGCCGTGGCTGATGACCGGGGCCAGGCCCTCGGGGTACTGGTCGTCGCCCTTGGCGTAGGTGTGCGCGCCGCCGGGGATCATGGCGTGCAGCCGCTCGTTCGCCGCCCGGGAGCGGGGCAGGAGGAATTCTCGGGTGTTCTCCGGCACGCGGGCCTCAGCTTTCCTGGTGCTGCAGGACCTTGGCGAGGCTCTGCGCCTCCCGGTCCCGTCGGGACATCGATGTGACCGGCAGCGGCCAGGCGATGGCGAGCTCCGGGTCGTCGAAGGCGATCGTCACGTCCTCGGCGGGATCGTGCGGGCGGTCGATCTTGTACGAGGTGTCGGCGGTCTCGGTCAGGGCCTGGAAGCCGTGCGCGCACCCCGCGGGGATGTACAGGGTCACCTGCGTCTCGCCGGACAGCTCGAAGGAGGCCACGTTGCGGTACGTCGGCGAGTCCGCCCGCAGGTCGACGACGACGTCGAAGATCTTTCCGTACGAGCACCGCACGAGCTTGGCCTCGCCCGCGCCGGACCGCAGGTGCAGTCCGCGCAGCACGCCCCGGACCGAACGGGACACGCTGTCCTGGATGAAGGCGTCCGGGTCGAGGCCCACCGAGCGGACCACGTCGGCGTCGAAGGTGCGGCAGAAGAAGCCGCGTTCGTCGGCGAACGGCGTCGGCTCGAACAGGTAGGCGCCGGCGATCGCCGGTACTTCGGTCGCTTTCACGGTGTCTCCCGCAGAGTGGGGGCGTTGTCGGTCGCCGGGAACAGGGCCGCGGTCAACTCGTCGAACTGGTCGTCCAGTTGGCCGGTGACGACCTGGTTCCGCTCGGCCAGGGTCCGCCGCAGTTCCGCCGAGTCCTTCTCCAGGGCCCGGAACTGTTCGAGCAGCCGGCCGGCGTCGGCCTCGCGCGCCGGGTGGCAGTACGCGCCGAGACCCATCCGCTCCATGAGCGCGTCGCTCTTCGCCGCGTAGCTGAGCGCGAGCGTCGGTGTGCCGCTCTTCAGCGCGCAGATCAGGTTGTGGTACCGGACCGCCACCACGGTGTCGGCGGCGGCCGTCTCGTTCATCAGGTCGGCCAGCGAGGCCGGTTCGGCGGCGGTGACCAGCGGCGAGTCCACCGCGTCGAGGACCGCGGCGACGACCGACGCGTCACACGCGTCGCCGGTGAGCAGCCGGACCGGCCTGCCCTCCTCGGCCAGCGTGCGCACGAACCGGATCGTCCCGTCGAGGTAGCGCCCGTGGATCTCCTCGGCCCGGGCGCGGTCGTCGTTGCCGCCGTGGAAGTCCATGACGCCGACGCAGACCGGTCCCGGCGAGTCCGAGGGCGTGCCCGAGGGCGGCGCGGGCAGGGAGAAGGCGAGGTCCGGGTAGACCTTGTCGCGCGAGGTGTCCACGCCCATCGCCCGCATCGCGTCACGGGACCGGTCGTCCCGGTACGACCGGTACGCGGCCAGGCGGGCCGACCAGCGCACCAGGGCCCGGGTCGGCCGGCTGCCGATCTCCGCGGCGCCGACGCTGACCAGGGCGACCCGGGTGCCGAGCAGCCGGCCGCTCGCGCAGAGCAGGAACAGCGAGTACGGGAAGCCCCACGGCCGCAGCGGCAGCGTGGCCTCCAGGACGCCCATGCCGGGGACGATCACCACGTCGTGCCGGCGCACCCAGGCGGCGGTGCGGAAGACGTCGACGAACTTGCCCAGCCCCTTCGCCGCGACCGAGCCGACGCGCGACGCGGTCCGGTACTCCGCGCGGTTCCAGTGCAGCCGCGTCGCGGGGATCCCGAACCGGGCCGTGACGGTCTCGGGGCCCCCGCACAGCGCGTCCACGGCCGCCTCCGGGTGCCGCTGCCCCAGGTAGCCGAGCACGGCCTCCAGCGACCCGTCGTTGCCGAGGTTGCCGGAGCCGAGCAGACCGAACACCCCGACACGCACAGCGGTCCCGTCCGCGGCCGTCATGCCCGCCTCCCCTCGCGCCCGGCGACCAGGTCGTCGACGGAGACGGTGAGCAGGGCCGGGTCGACCGGGGCGCGGTCCTCGACCCGCTCGCCGGCGCCCGGCCGGGCCCGGCTGGTCATCCAGGAGGCCAGGTGGCGGTAGCAGGCGCGCCGGTCGTCCGGGGACAGCGGCGCCCGCCGGACCGCCGAGACGAAGCCCCAGACGTACTCGGCGAGCAGCCGGGGCGTCGGGTGCAGCGGACCCGCCCGGCGCGGGTCCAGGTTGACGCACCGGGAGCGCTTGGAGGGGTTCGCCCGCTCGGCCCGGGTGGGGTGGTCGCGGCGGAAGTACAGCAGTTCGGGCACCTGGTGGAAGGGCCCGTGCAGGGTGATCTCGGCGACGAACGTGCGGTCCGCGTGGTGGTAGCTGTCGTGCGGCTTCACCCGGCGCAGCACGTCGGCCCGCATCACCCCGTAGAAGTCGTCGCCCCCGGGCTCGAACAGCAGGCTGCGGAAGCGCTCCGGCGCGTGCGGCGAGTCGGTGGCGAGCCCGTACTCGTACGGGACCTTCACCCGGCCGTCGCCGTCGATCACCGCCTGGCCGCTGTGCGCGAGGATCACCTCCGGCCGCTCGTCCAGCGCCTCCACGCAGCGCTTCAGCAGGTCGCGGGCGTACAGGTCGTCGTGCGAGGCCCACTTGAACAGTTCGCCGCGGCACTCGGTGAACACGTAGTTGTGGTTCGGCGCGGCGCCGATGTTCCGGGGCAGCCGTATGTACCGGACGCGCGAGTCCTTCGCGGCGTACCGGCGGCAGATGTCCTCGGTCCCGTCGGCCGAGGCGTTGTCGGAGATGACCAGCTCGAAGTCCTCGTAGGTCTGGCCGAGCAGGGCGTCGAGCGACTCGGCCAGGTACTCCTCGCCGTTGTAGACGGGCAGGCCGATGCTCAGCCTGGGTTGCGCGGTCATGACGTCCTCACTTCGCGGATCGGATCTTGAGCGTGCTCGCGCAGGGCGGAGCGCAGTTGCAGCCACCACACGGCCGAGCCGCTGACGGTCGCGGCGGCGACGCCCCAGGCCGAGCCGACCGCGCCGCCGGCGGCGGCACCGCCGAGTCCGCCGCCGACGTAGCAGGCCGAGGCGAACAGCTGGCAGCGCAGGCTGCGCCGGGCCGCGCCGAGCGCGCGTAGCCCGGCCGCCGCGCCGGTGCCGAGGCCGGCGCCGGCGACGCCGAGGCTGACCGGCACGATGAGCTGGGAGGCGGAGTGCCAGACGTCGCCGAGCACCAGCTCGCCGAGCCGGCCGGGCACCAGCAGCAGCGCCGAGCCCCACAGCAGCGCGCCGACGGCCTGCCCCCCGCCGAGGAGGAGGCAGAACCTGCCCAGTCGGTGCGGGGCCTGCCGCAGCACCCGTGCCGCCTCCGGGACGGTGACCAGGGAAAGCCCCATGAGCACGGCCAGGAACGGGCCGAGCAGGAGCTCGGCGCCCCGCACCGCGCCCACCGCGCCGACCCCGACGATCGCGCCGAGCCCGTACGCCCGCAGCTGGCTCGCGCCACTGAGGCTGACGTTCTCGACCAGGTAGCGGTAGCCGAGGTCGCGCTGCTCGCGCAGCCACTCGCGCGCCCGCGCCGTCCGGGGCCGGATGCCGGACTGGAGGCAGCCGTACCCCGCGGCCACCGTGGCGGACGCGCCCCAGGCGAGGACGAAGGCGGCCACGCTGCCGACGCGGGCGGCCACCACCATGGCCGGGACGAGCGCGACACCCCACACGACGTCGTTGAGGAACGCCTTCCGCCCGGTGCCCGCGGCGAAGAACGAGTACCGCCAGGCGTCCTGGAGCAGCAGCCCCGGCAACGTGACGCCGAGGGCGACGAACGCGGGCCCGACCCGGCCGCCGAGGCCGAGCCCGGCCAGCAGGCACACCGCGCCGAGGGCGGCGCCGACGCCGAGCGCGGTACCGGTCGACCGGCCCACCGCCCCGCGCCAGGCCGCGCTTGGCGGGCCGCTGAAGCGCACCGTCAGCGGATCGGTGGCCAGCCCGCGGGAGACGTTGAGCACCACGCCGTACGTCACCCAGGCGAGGCTGAACACGCCGAACGCGGTCACCCCCAGCGAGCGGGCCACGTAGATGCCCACCGCGAAGTTGGAGATGCTGGAGGCCGCCTGGTCGGCCAGCCCCCAGGACAGCCTGCCGACGAGGGCCCGCTTGGCGGACCCGGCCGGTGGCGCCGTCGTCGGCGGATTCTCCTCCTCGGCGGTCATCGGCGTCACGCCTTGATCAGTTCGGCGTCGCGCAGGGCGTCGGCCGCGGCCACGACGGCGCTGAACGGCAGCCCGGACCGCTCGGCGACGTCCAGCAGACCGTGCTCGCCGTCGGAGAGGCTGAGCACCCAGAGCATGGCCATCTGGGCCTGCTTGGTGTCACTGCGGCCGCCGAGCGCGTCGTACAGCCCGCGCCGCCCCAACTGCGGTTCGCCGTAGGGGCTGAGGTTGACGTACCGCCGGTTGCGGTCCAGGACGGCGAACGCCTCGCGGCAGAGGGCGAGCGTGTCCGCCATCGCCTCCGGGGAGACGAAGTCCGGGTCGTCCGCCGAGGTGTGGTACTCGGGGTAGCCGGCGTACGGGGTCCGGCTGAGCGAGCCCACGCCGAGATCGAACCCGGGCGAGCAGTACTGCCGCTCGTCGTAGCCGTACGGGGTGAACTCCCTGATCTCGTGCGGGCGTTCGGAGGCGGCCAGCACGTGCCCCATCACCCGGTCGATCTCCGCGTCACCGCGCCTGCTCCGCTTGTACGTCAGCTTGCCCCGGTCGCCCGCGCAGGCCAGCACGAGCCCGTGCTTCACCCTTTCCACCCGCTCCGCGTTCCGGGCCAGCCAGGTGATCGCCCCGATCGTGCCGGGCGCGAAGATGAACCGGTAGGTGTAGTAAGGCGTTTGCTCCGCGAGCGCCCGCGCGAGATACGTCGCCACGGCGATGCCGGCCAGGTTGTCGTTGGCCAGCGACGGGTGGCAGACGTGGCAGGAGACGATCACCTCGTCGGCGACCTGCCCCGGGACCACGTGCTCGGCGTAGGTGAGGTGGCCGTCGGCGAGCGTGGAGTCGATGCGCACCTCGTACTCGCCGTCCGGCATCGCGTCCAGGGTCTCCTGGGCCAGGCAGAACCCCCACTCCGGCTTGTAGTAGCTGGTGCGGTACGGCACCCACGACGGGTGGTCCGGCAGGGTGTGCAGGTGCTCGCGCAGCTCGGACAGCGGCATGGTCGCCGACACCGGCACGCTGTAGCCGAGCACGTGCAGGCTGGACGCGGCGAAGTCGACGACCCGCCTGCCCGTGCCGTCGGCGATGTACGCGTCCCGGATGTTCCACTCCTGCGGCACCGTCCAGTCGAGCACCTGCGTCCCGGTCGGCACCTCGTGCACCGTGAGCGGGACGTACTCGCCGACGATGTCCAGGGTGGCGCGCACCCCGTCGCCGGTGATGCTCCGGCACAGCGGGTACATCCGCCGCACCAGCTCGTGCATCTCCTCGCCGGCACCTCTTTTCACACGCGTGGTCACCGGCGCCGCCGCAGGGTGTCGTCGACGGTGCCGGCGCCGGACGCGGCGCGCAGCACGGCGAGCCGGGTGAAGCGCTGCTCGAAGTTCTCCTGGGTCAGCCCGTGCTCGCGGTAGGCGTCGGCGAGTTCGAGCGCCCCGCGCTCGACCGTCCACTCGCAGTCGAAGCCGGGGATCGCCCCGCGGAACCGGGAGAAGTCGACCCGGTAGGACCGCGGGTCGGCGCCGTTCTCCCCGGTGATCACCACCTTCGCGCCGGACACCGCCTCGGCGACCTGCTCGGCGATCTCGGCGACCGTGACGTTGTTGGTCTCGCTGCCGATGTTGAACGCCCGGTCGTGCACCGCCTCGCGCGGCGCGTCCAGCGCGGCCGTGAAGGCCCGCGCGATGTCGGCGGCGTGCACCAGCGGGCGCCAGGGCGTGCCGTCGGACAGGACGAGGACCTCGCCGGACAGCAGGGCGTGGCCCACCAGGTTGTTCAGCACGATGTCGGCGCGCAGCCGGGGCGAGAAGCCGAAGGCGGTGGCGTTGCGCATGTACACCGGGGTGAAGTCGTCGTCGGCCAGCTCGTGCAGGTCGTCCTCCACCCGCACCTTGGACTCCGCGTACGGCGTCACCGGCCTGAGCGGCGCCTCCTCGGTGACCAGTTCGCCGCCGCCCGCGGCGCCGTACACCGAGCACGTCGAGGCGTACAGGAAGCGCCGCACCCCGGCCTCGCGGGCGAGCTTCGCCAGCCTCACGGAGGCGTGGTGGTTGATGTCGTAGGTGAGTTCGGGCGCCAGCGATCCCAGTGGGTCGTTGGACAGCGCGGCGAGGTGGATCACGGCGTCCACCCCGGCCACGTGCTCGGCCGTGACGTCACGCAGGTCGACCCTCGTCCCCGGCGGGTCGGCGGGTGCCGGGCCGAGCACGCAGTCGGCGAACAGGCCGGAGTCCAGTCCGACGACCTCGTGTCCGGCGGCCGCGAGGACCGGGGCCATGACGGTGCCCAGGTAGCCCTGGTGCCCGGTCAGCAGTACGCGCAAGGTTCATTCCCCCAGGTCGAGAGTGAGTTTGGTGACGGCGAACGCCTCGGCGTAGCGCGCGTTGCATTCGATGCCGCGGATCCGGGCCAGCCCGAGGAAGGCCTCCCGGTCGTACCAGGGCCGGTGCCGCTGCGAGGGGTAGTGCTCCTGAAGCAGCCGCACCTTCTCCTCGGCGGTCCCCGGCGCCAGCGGCTGGTACGCCGACGGACGGCCGAGGTCGCCGTCCCACTTGACGATCTCGTAGCCGAGCACGAGGTGGTCGCGGAACGCGGTGGTCATCAGCTTCGCCAGACCGCGGTGGTCCTGGTGCGCGTCGTCGGGGCGCGGGGCGAGGACGAGATCGGGTTCCGTGACCGCGCGCAGCTCCTCGACCGCGCCCTTGGCCTCGTCCCAGTGCGCGGGCAGCCGGCCGTCCGGCAGCTTGTGCACGGTCAGCCCGAGGTCGGCGCCCGGGCAGAAGGCGGCGAGCGCGGCCCGCTCCTCCTGCTCCCGTTCGCCGCCACCGCCGGTGAGCACCAGCGCGTCGACGCGGATGCCCGGATGCGCCTGACACAGCGTCAGCAGCGTGCCGCCGGCGCCGATGGCGATGTCGTCGCAGTGCGCGCCCACCGCGACGATCCGGTCCAGGCGCCCGGTCCCGAGCCGGATCACGCGGTGCCCGCCGTGGCGCCGACCCGGCTCGCGGGCACCCGCGCCGTCGTGCCGCCCCGCTCCCACACGGCCCACGGACGGTCGCCCCGGGTGTAGGCGTCGTCGAGCGCGGCCCGCTCCTTCACGGTGTCGGTCGGCTTCCAGAAGCCGCGGTGCTGGTGTGCCACCAGCCTTCCCTGCTTGGCCAGTTGGGCGCAGCCGTCGGCCACCAGGTCCCCGTTCTCCGGGATGTGGTCGAAGACCTCCTGGCGGAGCACGAAGTAGCCGCCGTTCTCCCACAGCGGCATGTCGCTCACCGCGGTGATGCCGCCCACCAGGCCGTCCTCGCCCAACTCCACGCAGTGGAAGGAGGACTGCGGCGGCACCACCATCATCGACGCCCCGGCGTCGCGCCGGGCGAAGCTGTCGATCATCTGCGGCAGCGGGGCGTCGGTGAGCACGTCGGCGTAGTTGGCGAGGAACATCTCGTCGCCGTCCAGGTGGTGCCGCACCCGGCGCAGCCGCTCCCCGATCGGCGACTCGATGCCGGTCTGCGCGAACGTGATCGTCCAGTCGGCTATGTCGGTCGACAGCAGCTCGGTCCGCCCGCCGCGCAGCACGAAGTCGTTGGACGTCGTCTCCTCGTAGTTGAGGAAGAAGTCCTTGATGTGGTGGGCGCCGTACCCGAGGCACAGGATGAACTCCTTGTGCCCGAAGTGCGCGTAGTAGCGCATGACGTGCCAGATCAGCGGGCGCGGGCCGACCATCGCCATCGGCTTGGGCACGTCGTCGGACGTGCCGTTGCGCATCCGCATCCCGTAACCGCCGCAGAACAGGACGACCTTCATCGCTTGACCTCGACAATGCTCAGTTCCGGAATGGGGAAGACCAGCCGGCCGCCCCAGTCGTGCACGTAGGAGAGCTGCTCGACGAGCTCCTCCCGCAGGTTCCACGGGAGGACGAGGACGTAGTCCGGCCTGTCGGCGGCGATCCGCTCGGGCGCCAGGATCGGGACGCGGGTGCCCGGGGTGAACCTGCCGTGCTTGTAGGGGTTGCGGTCGACCGTGTACGCCAGCAGGTCGGGCCGGATGCCGCAGTGGTTGAGCAGGGTGTTGCCCTTGCCCGGGGCGCCGTAGCCGACGACCGTCTCGCCGCGCTCGGCCGCCTCGATGAGGAACCGCAGCAGGTCCCGGCGCACCTTGGCCACCCGGGCGGAGAACTCGGTGTACCCGGACAGGTCCTGGAGCCCGGCCGCCTTCTCCCGGTCCAGGACCTCGGCCACGCGGGCGGAGGGTTCCCCGGCCACCTCGGACGGGCGGGCCCACAGCCGGATCGAGCCGCCGTGCGTGGGCAGCAGCTCGACGTCCACCAGGGAGAGTCCGCCGCTCGCGAGGGCCCGGACCGCGGAGGCGACCGTGTAGTACTGGAAGTGCTCGTGGTAGATCGTGTCGTACTGGTTCTCCTCGATCAGCGTCAGCAGGTGCTGCACCTCGATGGAGACCCAGCCGTCGTCGGCGACCAGGGCGCGCAGCCCCCGGGTGAACCCGACCACGTCGGGGATGTGCGCGTACACGTTGTTCGCCACGACCAGGTCGGCCGGGCCGTGCTCGGCACGGACGGCGCCGCCGGTGTCCGGGTCGAGGAACGCCGTGAGCGTGGGCACACCCGCCTCCCGGGCCGCGGCGCCCACGTTCACCGAGGGCTCGACGCCGAGGCAGCGGATCCCGCGCTCCACCACGTGCTTGAGCAGGTACCCGTCGTTGCTCGCGACCTCGACCACGAAGGCGTCGGGGCCGAGTCCCACCCGTTGTACGGCGTCGGCGACGAAGGTGCGCGCGTGCTCCACCCAGGACGTCGAGTACGAGGAGAAGTACGCGTACTCCGTGAAGGTCTCCTCCGGCTCGATCAGCGGAGGGATCTGCGCGAGCCAGCAGTCGGTGCAGACCCGCAGGTGCAGCGGGTACGCGGGCTCCGGCCGGTCCAGTTGGTCAGCGGCGAGAAAGCTCTCGCACGGCGGTGTCGCCCCCAGGTCGACGACGCTCGCCGTCGCGTGCGAGCCGCAGAGTCGGCATCGTGTCATGTACTGTCCCCATCCCCCTTGATCGCGCGGGTGTCCCCGTCGCGAGCATGTGCGGACCGTCCCGCGATCGCGGTCCGGTACCCCTCCACCAGACGCTCCAGCCCGACGGCCGGGCTGAAGCCCTGTTCGTAACGGCGCCGGGCCGCCCGCCCCATCTCCCGGTTGTCGTCCTGCTCCGCCGTGATCCGGCGCAGACAGGACGCGAGGGAGGCGGGATCGCCCGGCTCGTGCAGCAGCCCGGTCACCTTGTCCTCGACGAGTTCGACGAAGGCGCCGTGACCGGCGGCGACCGTCGGGACCCCCGCCGCCATTGCCTCCACGACCACCAGGCCGAACGCCTCCAGCCAGGTGGAGGGGGCCACCACGGCGACCGACCGCGCGATCGCCCGCCGGCACTCCTCCTGGTCGTACAGCCCGACGTAGCGCACGTCGTCACGGCCCTCCGCCCAGGCGGTCACCTCCCGCTCCAGCGGCCCCGTGCCGGCGATCACGAGCGGCACGCCCGCACCGCCGCCGGCGGCGATCTCGTCCCAGGCGGCCATGAGCAGCCGTACGCCCTTGGCCTCCGCGAGCCGGCCCAGATAGAGCACGTGCTCGCCCGCGCCCTCCCTGCGGACGCCCGGTTCGGGCACGAAGTTGTGCTTCACCGCCAGCCGCCCGGCCGGCATGCCGGCCCCCACCAGGACGTCGCGCTGCGCCTCGGAGATGCAGAAGAACCGCTCCACACCGGTCCACCACCGTCGCCGGTTGACCGACATGCTGACCGCGAGCGGCACCGTCGCGAGCCGCGAGCCGCGGTAGCAGCCGTGCCGGACGGCGGGCAGCGGCGTGGACCCGACGCACTCGGCACAGGGCCGCCCGTCCCGCTGGAGCGTGCCGGGCGGGCAGACCTGGGTGTAGTTGTGCAGCGTGGCGACGGCGGGCACACAGGCGTCGGCGCAGGCGGCCAGCACCGCCGGCGACAGGAGCGGGAAGACGTTGTGGACGTGCACCACGTCCGGCCGCTCGGCGCGCAGCTTCGCCGCGAGCTCCTTGCGGACCGCCGGGTTCCACGGCACCAGCAGGGGTAACGCGGCCTTGGACGGCAGGGACCGGGCGGCGATGGTGTCGCTGCGCCGCTCGAACAGCTCGACCCGGTGGCCGGCGTCGCGCAGCAGCTCCACCTCCTGGTCGACGACCTTGTTCTCCCCGCTCGGCTGCGCCGAGGCGTAGCGGTTGTGCACCACGAGGACGTGCATGCTCAGATCACCTCCGGTCTCTGGGCCCATCGGGGAACGCGCCGCCGGGGGACGCGGGGCACCGGAAGGGGCGTGGCCGCGGCGGGCGCCGCCAGCAGCGAGGCGGCCACGGCCAGGTGCAGCAGGTACGGCGAGGCGTCGCCCAGCCCGGCCTCGGTGTACGACGCGATCGCGCAGTAGCTGATCAGGAAGATCGCGCAGGCCCGCTGCAGCGACGGTGGCCGCAGCAGCGCGACGCCGCCCAGCACGACGACGACCGCCGCCACCAGGACGACGCCGATCACGCCCTGCTCGTTGTAGACGGCCAGCCAGCTGTTGTCGATCGGCAGCCCGCCGAACGACTTGTCGCCCAGGCCCGCCCCGAACAGGTGCTCCGTGGTCGACCGGGGAGCGGCCAGCAGGGCGTGCCACACCTTGGCCCGGCCGGTGAGGCTGGAGAAGTTCTCCTGGCTCTGGCCGCGCAGGAACCACGTCTGCAGCGCGGAGGCGAACCCCACCGCGGCCACCGTGGCGCTCAGCACCGCCCAGGCGAAGAACCGGCGGGCGGCGCCGCTGGTCAGGACGAGCGAGCCGATCGCCAGCGCCAGCCCGAGGAGCAGGCCGAGCGTGGCCGTGCGGGTATGGGTCAGGGCGAGCAGCACGAGCGAGGGCACGATGACCACCACCGCGCTGGTCCGGTCGGTCCGGCGGCCCAGGACGAGCAGCACGGTGAGCCCGATGATCACCGCGGCGTACTGCCCGATCTGCGGCGGGGTGAGCGGCCACAGCGCGCCGACCAGCCGTCCGCCGTAGAGCTCGGGCATGGCCGCGCCGGGTGAGACGACCGCGCCCGCGGCCACCGTCCCGAGCACCGCCAGGTAGATCCGGATGTGATGCCGCACGAACGTCAGACCGCCGTCCCACCAGCGGCTGACCAGCCACAGCGTGCCGACGAAGAGGGCCAGCCGGAAGCAGCGGAACAACGCGCCGAACCCGGACTCCAGGTGCACGCTGGAGATCACGCTCGACACCAGCAGCAGGGTGAGCAGGAACACGTAGGCGCTGGGCCGGATGCGCAGCCGGACGTTGACCGCGAGCGCCAGCGCGAACGCGGCGACCAGCGCGCCCATGGTGACCATCTGGATGAGGGAGCGGGGGAGCGGGACGATGGTCTTCGCCCCGGCGGAGCCGAGCGTGTTGAGGATCAGCAGTCCCCAGACGGTCCCGACGATCTTCGGTGTGCGGTCCGCGCTCATCTCAGCCCCCGTCCTGGGGGGCGAAGGTGCTGCCCGCGTCCTGCCGGTACGGCGCCCCCTGCCACTGCCCGGAGTCGAGCACCCGGCTCGGGTCGTGGGCGACGAACCTCCACGGTCCGACGTAGGTGTTGTCGTGCCAGCGGTTGTGCTGCTCGCCGGTGATCGCCTCCGCCACCCGGTCGCCCTGGTACGGCGACCAGTCCGGGTAGGTGCCGTAGTTGGCCAGCACCGCCATGCGGTCGCACTTCACCGTGCAGTCGACGGCGGACTTGTCCAGCACGAAACGGTTGTCGTGGATGTCCACCCGCTGGGTCTTCCACCGGCAGTCGGCGTAGAGGGGTTCGGCGGCGATCGCCGGCTGGGCGCAGCGGTCCATGTCCTTCACCAGCAGCGTGCAGTCGCCGGACGAGGTGTTGGCCGGGCTGTTGCAGAACCGGTCGGCGTTCTCCCACAGGGTGATCCCCGACCAGTTGTTCTCCAGCAGGTTCTGGTAGACCTCGATCCTGTCCGTGCGGGCCCGGACCCGTGGTTCGCCGCCGGACTCCGACAGGTAGACGGTGGCGAACGGGAAGTTGTCCCCGCGGTCCGCGTACTTGCGGCCCTCGACCCGGTTGTTCCCCCGGATCGTGTTCTTCCGGATGACCGCGTTGTAGCTGGTCTCGTAGATCAGCGCGGCACCGTCGTTGGCCTCGAGCAGGTTGTCCTCGATGAGGAAGTCGTTGTTGTTGGTGTCGGCCCACAGCCCGGTCCCGCGGTTGTCGTGCACCCAGTTGCCGCGTACGTCGGCGCCGTCGACGGCCCAGAACTTGACCCCTCCGGTGCAGCCGCAGCCCGGCCGCTTCCGCTCCCAGTCGTCCGTGTTGTTGCCGGTGATCTCGTTGCCCTGGAGCACCAGGCCGCTGATGCGGCCGCCGCCCTTGTACGCGTTCACGCCGTACTGGCCGTTGTCGCGCAGGCAGGTGGCGCGGACCTGCTGGCGGGCCCCGGCCATCAGCCCGGCGCCGGAGTTGTGCTGGACCGTCGCGTGCTCGATCACCCACCCGTCGGCCGAGTCGTGGTTGACCACGCCTTCGTCGCGCGGGGCGACGAACCCCTGCACCGTCAGATAGCGGACGGTGACGTCGGGGGCGGTGCCGCCGAACGCGTACTGGTTGGTCCTCCGGCCGTCGAGCACCGCGCCCGGAGCGCCGAGGTAGACGTTCCCCTTCTTGGGGACGACCTGGGCGTAGCGGTCGGCCTCCAGCCTGTGCTTGCCCGGCTTGAGCCAGAACGTGGTGCCCGCGGGGCGGTTCTTGGTCTTCTTCGCCAGGTCGCCGGGGACCGACGGGTCGACCGTGACCGCGCCCGCCGGCGCCTTCGCCGGCCCGGACGCGGGCCTGGCGCACACGCGGGCCACGGACGCGGACGGCCCGGCGGCCGGCTTCAGCCGCGTGTCCGGCGAGCTGTCGCAGCCGGTCGCCGCAGGCAGGGCCAGCGCCAGCAGTGCCGCCGGCAGCGCCCAACGCCGCCACTTGATCCCCAAGCGTCCTTCCTTCCTAGGGGGTTTCTGATGGATCTCCGTGGAGGAAGGAGCGGCGTCCGGTGCGTGCTCTCGGCGTGCCGGCCGGAAGCCCTCGTACTGGGCGTACTCGGGCTTTCGGCCGGTGCGGCGAGAGTACGTGCCGGGCGTCGCGACGCCGCGGAGATCCATCAGAGGCCCCCTAGCCGTGGAACCTGAGTACGGTGGTGAACTCCCGCGTGCCGTCGGTGACACCGGTGCCGACCAGCGTGGTGGCGGGTTCCCTGCGCCCGAACCCGGCGGAGTACCAGCCGAGCGGCGGTTCGCTCTCGCCGCGGTGCGCACGCCACTCCAGCCGCCCGGGCAGGTCGAGTTCCGCGGAGCGGTCCTCGCCGTCCCGGCTCCAGGTGAGCAGTGCCCGGTTCCCCTCCAGCTCCGCGGTGACCGCCGGGCCGAGGTGGAAGGCCAGGCGCACCTCCCGGCGCGGGCCGCGCACCTCGTCCACCACCGTCAGTTCCCGCTCCGCGCCCGCCAGTTCCACCCGGCGGCGGTGCACGGAGGGCTGGTAGCCGTCGTGCTCGGCGCACCAGCGGGCCGTCCCCCCGGCCGAGGCGCCGGAGGTGTCCGCGACCAGGACGCGGCTGCGGGCGTGCCGGGTCCACAGGAACGGCCCGCCCGAGACGGACTGGTCACCGCCGTCCACCTCCAGGGTGTTGTGGCCGAGGGTCGAGCGGAAGTACCGCCGCCACTCGGGCTGCCCGTGGTAGCAGTACGTGCCCGGGTCGGCGAGCACGTCGACCCCGTCGTGCCGGACCTCCACGGACAGCGCGTCGGCGTGGGCGTGCGCGGCGATGGACAGGAACCCGTGCGGACCGCCGTCGCAGCGGACCCAGATCCCTCCCGGTCCGCGCAGGATGGTCATGCCCGCGTCGGCGAAATGGGCCGGCCGGTCCGCCGGGCGGGCCACGGCCGGCGCGCCCTTCCCCGGGTACGGCCGGACGAGCGCGGCCAGCAGCGGGGTGCGCACGTCGGTGCCGGTCACCTCCGGCCACCAGGCGAGCCGGCCGAACACGGCCTCCCCGGTGGTGAGCAGCGAGGCCCAGCGGTCGGTGCCCGCGCCGTCCACGACCAGACCGTGCCCGTCGTCCGCGTCGCCCTGACGCGGCGGCCGCAGCCGGCCGTCGACGACGGCCGCGAGCGCGTCCGTCATCCGCAGCAGCACCAGCCGGACCGTCGCGGGGACCCGGACGCCCGCCGCGTCCGCCTCGGCGACCGCGGCCAGGCCGAGTTCGAGCACCAGTCCGTGGTACTCGGTGGCCAGCTCGCGGTTGAGACCGGAGAGGAAGGTGTTGCTCCGCAGCTCCCGCTCCAGCGACCGCAGCGCCTCGGTCCGCCACCGCGCCGAGGAGGGGAACCATCCGAACGCGCAGGCCGCGGCGAACTGCCCGGCGGTCTCGGCGACGACGTGGTTGTTCGCCGAGGAGCCCCGGCTGGGGAAGGCGGCCAGCCAGCGCTGGTGGTGCCAGATCTGGTTCAGCGCCACCGGGTTGTCCTCGAACAGCGCGGCCGCGCCCGGCCAGCCGTCGAGCAGCCGGCGGATCCACACCCACGACAGCAGCCGGATGCCCAGCTCGATGCCGCTGGTCCAGTGCACCCCGCGCAGCGGCGGGTTGGCCGCCCACCACGACCGCAGGTGCGCGGCCACCCGCTGGGCGTACCGCGCGTCCCCGCTCACGGCGTACGCGGCGGCGAGCACGGTGAGGTACTGGTGCCGGGACGGCTCCCAGATCTGCTTGATGTCCCCGACCGTGCCCTCGTCGCGGTACGGCACGTCGAAGGCGTACACCTGCGGCGCCCGGCGCCCGGTCCTCGGGTCGTACGACCAGTCCGGGTCGGCCATGTCGCCGCGTTCCACGCCGAAGAACCCGGCGTGCCCCTCCATCAGCCGGTCCGCCTCGGCGACCAGACGCTTCGCGGCGTCCGGCGGCACCGCGGCGAGCGTCCCCGCGGGCAGGACCGCGGTGAACCGGGCGCCGGTCACGGCCGGGCAGCCGGGCGGCGCCGACCGCCACCGGCGTCTGCGCACCGCGTCGCCCGCCCGGCCGCCGACCTCCCGCGGCCCCATCCGGGACAGACGGCGCAGGTACCAGCCCGCGCTCATGGTCATCGGGGTCCCGCCAGCGTCACCGGCGCGCCGCCGGCCAGGGCGGTCCGCACGGCGAGGGTGGCCGCCGTCGTGGCGACCAGCGACTCCAGCGGCACCGGCATCGGACCGCCGGTCCGCACGGCCCTGACGAACGCGGCCAGTTCGGCGGACTGGCCCTTGTCCCGGGCCTTGGGCAGCCGCGAACTGACCCACCGCTTACCACCGTAGACCGAGGCGCGGACGAAGTCGTCGAGCCGCAGCACCTTGCCGTCCGCGACCAGGTCCAGCGTCTCCTTGGGGAAGCCGGGCGCGCCCGTGGTGACGTAACTGATGGTGGCGGTGGACTCGTCCGCGTAACGCAGGACGACCTGGAGGTCCTCGTTGCCGGACGCGGCGACCGCGTACACCGAGACCGGATCGGCGCCGAGGAGCCAGCTCGCCGTGTCGACGAAGTGCCCGCCCTCGCCGGCGAACCGCGAGCCCTCGGTGCCCTGCTGGAGGTACCAGCTGCCGTGCTGCAACCGGCCCGCGTTGACCAGGTAGCGCAGGCTCGCCGGACCCGTCCGGGCGCCGAACCGCTTCCTGGCCTCCTGGAGCAGCGGCGAGAACCGGCGGTTGAAGCCCACCTGGAGCCGGTCGTTGCCGGACTCCTCCACCGCCGCGAGGACACCCGCCAGCTCCTCCTCGGTGAGGGCGAGCGGCTTCTCCACGAACACGGCCTTGCCGGCGAGCAGGGCCCGCCGGGTCAGCTCGGCGTGCGAACTGTGCCGGGTGACCACGAACACCGCGTCGACGGCACTGTCGCCGAGCACCGCGTCGAGGTCGGTGGTCGCCTCCGCGAAGCCGAACTTCCGCTGCGCGTTGGCCGCGGACAGCGCCGTCGTGGTGACGACCGTCGACAGCTCGACGCCGTCGCGCTGCGCCAGGTGCGGCAGCAGCATCGACGTTGCGTAGTTGCCCGCGCCGATGAACGCCAGGCGCACCGGCGTCTTCGCGGCCCGCACCGGGGCGGACCTCCCGCCGCCGCCCCGCTTCACGGCGGGTACGGTCAACTCCTGGACTTTCAGAGGGGTTTCGGTGGTCTCCGTCTCCACCGCCTGCTCCGGGTACCGGAACAGCACGGCAACGGCCTTCAACTCGCCTTCCTCCAGGCTCCGGTACGTCTCGACGGCGTCGTCGAAGTCGGCGACGTGCGAGACCAGGGGCTCCACGTCGATCCTGCCGCGGGCGGCGAGGTCGAGGAAGCAGGCCAGGTTGCGGCGCTCGGTCCAGCGCACGTAGCCGATCGGGTAGTCCCGCCCCTCCAGCTCGTACTCCGGGTCGTAGCGCCCGGGGCCGTAGCTGCGCGAGAACCGGACGTCGAGCTCCTTCTCGTAGTACGCGTTCCACGGCAGGTCGAGCCGGCACTTGCCGATGTCGACGACCCGCCCGCGGTCCCGGCAGAGCCGGGCGGCCAGCTCGACGGGCTGGTTGCTGCCGCCGCCGGCGGCCAGGTACACCTGGTCCACGCCGTGGCCGCCGGTGAGTTCGGCGACGGAGTTCTCGACGGCCGAGGAGGAGGGATCGCCGCAGGCCGCCGCGCCCAGGCGTTCGGCGAGCTCGCAGCGCGCCGGGTCCGGGTCGACCCCGACGACACGGACCCCCGAGGCGGTGAGGAGCTGCACGACCAACTGGCCGATCAGCCCGAGGCCGATGACCAGCGCCACCTCGCCGAGCCGGGACTCGCCCTGGCGGACGCCCTGCATCGCGATCGAACCGACGGTGCCGAAGGCCGCGTGCCGCGGCGCGAGACCGTCCGGCACCGGGGCGTAGAGGTTCTTCGGCACCCAGTTCAACTCGGCGTGCAGCGCGTGCTCGTTGCCGGCGCAGGCCACCAGGTCGCCGACCTTCACGTCGTCGATCCCGGCGCCGACCTGCTCCACCACCCCGCACAGCGAGTAACCGAGCGGCGTGTACGAGTCCAGCTTGCCCATCACCTTGCGGTACGTGGCGGGCACCCCGTTGGTGGCGACGCTCTGCATGACCTTGGCGACCTGGTCCGGCCGGGAGCGGGCCTTGCCCAGCATCGACATGCCGGCCTCGGAGACCTTCATGAGCTCGGTCCCGGTGGAGATCAGCGAGTAGGCGCTGCGGACGAGCACACCGTCCGGCTTGCATCCCGGCACCGGCACGTCGAGCAGCGCGAGCTCACCGCTCTTGTAGTTCTGTACGACCTGTTTCACCGAAGTCCTCTTGTCTCTACTGTCTCTACGCCGTCACGGGAGAGTTCTGGCCGGCCCCGGAGGTCGCGCCGCGATACCAGTACTCGAGGGTCAGCACGTGCCACAGATGCTTGGAGAAGTCCCGCTGCCCAGCGGCGTCCTCGGCGACCATCCGAGCCAGCGCCTCGCGGCGCAGCAGCCCTGAACGCACGAGCTCGCCGTCGTTCACCACCTCGCGCACCAGCGGCGCGAGGTCCCGGCTCATCCAGGCCCGCAGCGGGGCGCTGAACAGGCCCTTGGGCCGGTACACGATCTCCCGGGGCAGGACCGAGGCGGCCGCCTCCTTGAGGACGGCCTTGCCCTGCCGTTTGACGATCTTGCGGTCACCTGGCACCGCGAACGCCGCCCTGACCACCTCGACGTCCACGTACGGCACCCGCACCTCGGTCGAGGCGGCCATGCTCGACCGGTCCGTGTAGGCGAGGTTCAGGCCCGGCAGGAACATCCGGGAGTCGCCCAGGCACATGCGGTTGACGAAGTCGTCGAGGCCGTTGTCCTCGTAGACGTCCGCGTGCTCGGTCAGCACGTCCTCGACCGCCGGGGCCAGGTCCGGATCGATCAGGGCGAGCAGCTCCTCCCGGTCGTACATGGTGTAACTGCGCCTGAACGCGGTCTCCTCCGGCAGATCGGCGAAGGACAGGAACCGCTTGGCGAAGCGCACCGAGCGGTACCCCCGGCGGGCCGTCGCGACCGGCAGCCGGTCCACGGCCGCGGACACGCCGCGCCGCAGCGGCCGCGGGACGCGCTGGTAGCGCAGCGCGATCAGGTTGGCCAGGTGCTTGCGGTAGCCGGCGAACAGTTCGTCGGCGCCCATTCCCGAGAGCAGCACCTTCACCCCGGCCTCGCGGGCCGCCGAGCAGATCAGGAACGTGTTGATCGCGGCGGGGTCGCCGATCGGCTCGTCCAGGTGGTGCGTCATCCGCGGCAGCATGTCGAGCACGTCCGGGGCGATCTCGATCTCGTGCAGGTCGACGCCGAACCTCTCGGCCACCTGCCGGGCGTAGCGCAGGTCGTCCGGCATCGCCTCGAACCTGGCGTCCTCGGCGCGGAACCCGATCGTGTAGGCGGAGATCCCGGGCCGGTCGCGGGCCGCCAGCGCGGTCAGATAGCTGGAGTCGAGACCGCCGGACAGGAACGTCGCCACGGGCACGTCGGCGAGCAGATGGCGGCGGGTCGACTCCTCGACCACGGCCGCGATGTCCGGCAGTTCGCCGGCGAGGGCCCGCTCCCGGCCCTCCTCGGCGACCTCCCGCAGGTTCCAGTACCGGCCGCGTTCCACCCCGCCGTCGGGCCGGAACCGGATCCAGCTCCCCGGCGGCAGCTTCTCCGCCTCGCGGAACGCGCACCGCGAGTCCGGCACCCAGTAGTACAGCAGCGAGGCCACCAGCGCCGCGTGGTCCACCTCCAGCGACCCGCCGCTCACGGCGGCCAGCGCCTTGAGCTCGGAGGCGAACACCAGGCCCGTGCCGCGCCGCAGCAGGAACAGCGGCTTGATGCCCAACTGGTCTCGGACGAGCGTCAGTTCACCGGTCCGCTCGTCGAAGATCCCGAACGCGAACATGCCGCGCAGCCGGGGCAGGCAGTCCGTGCCCCAGCGCCGCCAGGCCTCCAGCAGCACCTCGGTGTCGGAGGTGCCGCGGAAGCGCACCCCCGAGGACTCCAGCTCGGCCCGCAGCTCGGGCGCGTTGTACAGCTCGCCGTTGTACGTCAGGGCGAGGCCGCCCGAGACCATCGGCTGGGCGCCCGTCCCGGACAGGTCGACGATGGCCAGCCGGCGGTGCCCGAGGTGCACCTCGCCGTCACCGGCGGGGTGGCTGTAGCGGCCCGCCCCGTCCGGGCCGCGATGGGCGAGGGTCTCGGTGAGCCGGTCGGCCACGGCCTTCCCGTCGGGCCAGCGGTAAGTACCCGCGATGCCACACATGTCCTACCGTGCCTCCTGGTCGCTGTCCGGAACCCGTGCCGCCCACGACGGCTGCCGGTCCGTCTGCCGTGCGCCCTGCCGGACCGGCCGCTCGTCCCGGCCGCGCAGCGCGGTGTCCAGCCCGTCCCACAACGTGCCGTCCGTGCGGTCACGCGGATCGGGGTCGATCAGCACCACGCCGATCACCGCGATCCGCTGGTCCGCGAGCTGGCGCGCCACGGTGTGCAGCCACGCGGCGCTGCCGTGCCCGGCGCGTACGACGAGCACGGTCCTGGTGCCGAGGTACCGCAGGTCGGTCCACGCCGTGCCGGGCGCCACCGAGCCGACGCCGACCCGGCGGTCCTGGTGCGGCAGGGCCGCGGCACGCTCGCCGCCGACCACGGCCGGGTCACCCGGCTTCGCGCGGCGCCTGGCGAGCTGCGTACCGGGCAGACCGTCGACGACGGTCACCGGCCCGTCCGCGGCCAGTGCCCGGGCGAGGTCCAGCGCGATGGCGCTCGTGCCGCGCGCACAGCCCAGTTCGAGCAGCGACACCGGTTCCGCGGAGCCGCTCGCGGTGCGCGCCAGGGACGCGGTGAGCCGTTCCCGTGCCGTCCGGACCCGTCGGCGCCGCAACGGCCCGCCCTTGCGGCGGGGCAGTTCCGCGATGACCGAGGCGCCGAGGTTCGACGCGATCTCCCGGCGCAGCACGGGGCGGTCCGCCACCACCGAACCGACCGAGGCCACCGCGAGGCCGAGGACGAGGCCGAGGACGAGCCCGACCGCGCCGTCGGTGGCGGCGGCCTTGGGCAGGGAGCTGTCCACCGCGCTCGGGGCGTCCACGATCTGCGTCCCGGCGACGAGCCGGGGCGCGCCGATGCGCGCCTCCGCGGCGCGCTGGCCGAAGTCGGTGATCCGCGAGGTGAGTTCGGCCCGGCGGGCGAAGAGCGACTCCAGGTCCGCCGACGCCGTCGGCCCGCTCTGCGCCGTCCCGTCCCCGATCGTCTTGTTGACCTGGGCGAGTTCGCCCTTCAGACGGTCACGCTGGTCGAGCAGGGCCTTGGCCTCGGCGTCCGCGGCCGCCCGGATCCGCTTCACGTGGTCCGCGACGAACGCGTCGGCCAGCGCCTTGGCACGGGCCTCGGCGTCCGCGTCGCTGTCACCCGTGACCGTGATCTGCAGCAGGTTGTTGGTCAGGCCGGTCCCCGAGTAGTCCCGCATGAAGTCCTCGGGTTTCTCCGAGGAGTGCAGGGACTTCAGGGCCTGGTCCGCGATCCGTGTGGTCTGGAGCAGCGCGACGTCGGTGCGGATCAGCGTTCCCGGGTCGTTCGGCTGGTCCTCCTGGTGCGAGACGAGCACCTTGGTCACCGCGGTCGGCGGCGTCGGCAGCAGGACCGCCACCGCCGCGCCCACGAGCAGCCCCAGCAGCCCCGCGGCACACCAGAAGCGGCGCCGCCTGCGCACCGCCACCACCAGCGCCTGCAGGTCCAGCAGCGGAACGGCGGCCGACGACTCCGAAGTCGTACTCGTCGTCACCCTGAACTTCCCTTCACGTCGTGGCCGACCGCGAGCACCGGCGTGGCGGCGGTCCGGGCACGGTCGGCGGACCGCGCCGGAAGGGCCCGGACCATGTCGGCGATGACGACGCCGACGATCTCGTGCCCGGCGTCCGCGCACGCCTCGGCGATGCCGGTGAGCTCCGCCGCGGTCCAGTTCCCCGGGCTGAGCACGACGAGGACACCGGACTCGGTGCCCTGGTCCGGCACCAGCGGCCGGTCCACCGGGACCCCCACCGTCCGCAGCACCGGATCGCCCTCGGCCCCGGCGGCGAGCTGCCCGGCGGCGAGGAGGGCGGTCTCGTCGCCGTCCGGGACGACGACCAGCAGCCGCCGGGGAGCGGGCAGCCGGTCCCGGAGACGGGCGCACACCCGCCGGTAGCGCAGCTGCCGGCCGGCCTCGTCACCGGAGGGCTGCGCCACCGGTACGTCCCAGCGGACGTCGACGCCCAGCAGACGGCGGACCCGGGCCCGCGGGCCACCGCCCCGCGGCCGGTGCGCGGAGCGTCCCCCGGGAACGTCGACGCTGCCCAGCAGCTCCGAGCCCAGCGCCGCGGCGATCTCCGTCCGGGTGCGCAGCCGGCGGCTCATCCGGGCCGCGGCGAGATGGCCGACGACCCCGAGCAGGAAGAACAGCAGCGCCCCGGCGACGACCATCTGGATCCTCGTCGGCGGTGCCTCGCCGGCCGGCCGGGCGGCCGGGCCCATGACGACCATGTTGGCCTTGTTGGCGGCGGGGTCGGACTGGTCCAGCTTGCTGATGGCCTCCTGCAGCGTGGTACGGAGCTTCTCCAGCTCGGTGCGGGCCTGCACGCTCTCCACGGTCTGCCCCGGATCGGTGGCGTCGGCCAGCTCGGTGATGCGGCGGCCGGTCTTCACCACCGTCTGCTGCAGCGCCTCGCGCTGCGCCGCGGCCTCGGGGTCGGCGTTGTTGTCCGCGATCCGCGAGGCGAACGTGACGAACTGCTGGGCCACCTGGTCGGCGAGCCGCTGCGCGCGCTCCGGGGTGTCGGCCGTGCCCGAGATCTTGATGATGTTGCCGTCGGCGGTCTTGGCGTCGACCTCGTCCCGCAGCTCGTCCTTGCCGACGCCGGTCCAGTGGAGCGCGTCCGCCGCCCGGTCGACCACCACCGAACTGGTCGCGATCTCCTGCTGGGTCAGCAGCTCGCGTTCCTCCCAGGCGCCCGGCAGCAGCACCGACGCCGTCGCCGTGTAGCGAGGGGGGAAGACCAGGGAGACGCCGTACCCGACGAGCGCGCCCACCACGGTGAGGACGGTGAGCAGCCGCCAGCGCCGTCGGACGATCCGTCCGACGGTCGCCAGGCGTATCGTGTCATCGTTCAACGGTGCGGCCTCCGCCCTGCGCACTGTCCGGGCCGCCCGGTGCCGGAACACGGTCGCCGCAGGCGGCGGCGTAGGCGGCGAGCAGGGACGCCTGGGAGTTCCGCCACGAGAGCGGGCCGCTGATCCGCTCCTGGCCGATCTTGCCCATCAGGGCCCGCTTCTCCGGATCGTCCATGAGCCGCGCGACGAGCCTCGCGAACTCGGCCTCGTCGTTGGCGGGCGCGTAGACGGCGGCGTCACCGGCGGAGACGCGAGCCTCCCGGAGGTCGAAGGAGACGAGCGGGCGGCCCATCACCATGTACTCCAGGACCTTGTTCATGGTCGACACGTCGTTGAGCGGGTTGTGCGGGTCGGGGGAGAGGCACACGTCCGCCGTGGACAGGTAGCGCACCAGGTCCGCGTCCGGGATGCGCCCGGTGAACTGCACCTGGTCCGCGAGCCCGAGCTCCCGCGACAGCTCCACCATCGCGTCGAAGGTGTCGCCGCCGCCGACGAACACCGCGTGCCAGTCGGTCCGCCCGACCTCGTCACGCAGCTTCGCCAGGGCCCGCAAGGCGTAGTCGACGCCGTCCTGCGGGCCCATCACACCGAGGTAGCACAGCAGATGGGGTTTGTTGCGCTTCAGCTCCGGCTCCGGCGGCACGGGGTGGAAGCGGTCGATGTCGGGCGCGCTGCGCACCACGAAGACGTCCTCGGGCCGCTTGCCGCCACGGCTCACCGCGACGTCCCGGTAGCTCTCGTTCGTGGCGAGCACGACGTCCGCCGCCCGGTAGGTCATCCGCTCCAGCGCGCACACGCCCCGGTAGAGCAGGTCCTCGCCGCGGCCGAACCGGGAGAGGTACAGCTCGGGCACCAGGTCGTGCTGGTCGAAGACGAACCGTGCTCCGCGCCGCTTCAGCCACCGTGCCGCCAGGAACAGCAGGTCGGGCGGATTGCAGGCGTGCACCACGTGGACCGGCCCGACCTTCCGGGCCAGCCTCATGGTGTGCCACAACGCCGATCCGTACTCCCGCAGATAGCCGGCCGGCCCGCCGGTGGCCGCGCGCAACGGGTAGCGGTGGATCCGCACCCCGTCGATCACGGCCTCCGGCTCCGTGTCCCGCTTGCTGCCCTGCGGACAGATGACGTGCACCGTCCAGCCCGCGTCGCGCAGGGTCGTGCACTCCTGCCACACCCGCCGGTCGAACGGCACCGACAGGTTCTCCACCAGGATCAGCGCGCGCCGGCTCGGCCGGTCGCCGCCGTTCGAGTCACCAAGCAAGGCCCATGTATCCCGGTTCGGTCCGGCGCGCGTCGGCGTCGGGAAGGCGGACGAGGTCGACGATCACCGGACCGTCGCCGTGGGGGAGCGCCGAGAGCACGGCCGGGTCCTTCGTCCCGACCAGGCACACCTCGGCGTGTTCGAGCACCTCGTCGACGGAGTCCGCGAGGAGCTGCGCGAGGTGCGGCAGCCGGTTCTCGATGTACTCGCGGTTCGCGCCGAGGAGCCGGGACAGGCTCACGTTGGCGTCGTGGATGCGCAGGTCGTAACCCTTGCCGAAGAGCCGCTCCGCCAGTTCGACGAGCGGGCTCTCGCGGAGGTCGTCGGTGCCGGGCTTGAAGGACAGCCCGAACAGCCCCACCTTGCGCTTGCCGGTGCGCTCGACCATCTCCACCGCGCGCTGCAGGTGGTCGGCGTTGGAGGGCAGCACGTGCGACAGGATGGGCACCGACACGTCGGCCCGCTGCGCGGCGTGGACCAGGCTGCGCAGGTCCTTGGGCAGGCAGGAGCCGCCGAAGGCGAAGCCGGGCCGCAGATAGGCGGGGCTGATGTTCAGCTTGCGGTCGGCGAGGAACACGTCGATCACCTGGTGCGAGTCCACCCCGAGCGCCTGGCACACCGCGCCCAGCTCGTTCGCGAAGCCGATCTTGAGGCCGTGGAACGCGTTGTCCGCGTACTTGATCGCCTCGGCCACCGGGACCGGCACCCGGAACACCTCGCCGGGCAGGCCCTCGTACAGGGCCGCCACCACGTCGCCGCTCGCCGCGTCGAGTTCACCGATGACGGTCTTCGGCGGGTCGAAGAAGTCCCGCACGCTCGTGCCCTCGCGCAGGAACTCCGGGTTCACCGCGACCCCGACGTCGACCCCGGCCGTGCCGCCGACGTACTTCTCCAGGATCGGCACCAGCAGGTCCAGACAGGTGCCCGGGAGCATGGTGCTGCGGAACACGACGGTGTGCCGGCCGCCCCGCTCGGCCAGCGCGGCACCGATCTCCTCGGTGACCCGCTCCAGGTACGTCGTGCACAGGCTGCCGTTGGACTCCGAGGGCGTGCCCACGCAGATCAGCGACACCTCGCTGTTCGCGATCGCCTCACGGACGTCGGTGGTGGCGCGTAACGCCCCGCTCCCCACCACGTCGGCGACGAGTTCGCCGATCCCCTCCTCGACCACCGGGGCCTTGCCGTCGTTGACCAGGTCGACCTTCACCTGGTTGACGTCCACCCCGATGACCTCGTGGCCCTGGCCGGCCAGGCACGCGGCCGACACGCAGCCCACGTAGCCGAGCCCGAAAACGCTGACCTTCATGACCCGTTCCTCCCCCTGGGCAGACCCTTGCGGCCTGCCGTACCCGTGCCTGCCGGACGACGCCCTCCGCACATCGAGCGAGCCCCCCGCATCAGTAGGCCCCCTGCCCGTAGAGCACCGCACGCAGCGTCTTCCACAAGATCACCGTGTCCAGGGCGAGCGACCAGTCCTCCACGTACCGCAGGTCCAGCCGCACCGCCTCCTCCCACGACAGGTCGCTGCGTCCGCTGATCTGCCACAGGCCGGTGAGTCCGGGCTTGACCAGCAGCCGCCGCCGGATGTCGGGGCCGTACGCGGCCGACTCCTCCGGTAACGGAGGCCGCGGACCGACGAGCGACATCGATCCGGTCAACACATTGAAGAGCTGCGGGAGTTCGTCGAGCGAGTACCGGCGCAGCACCGCTCCCACCCGGGTCACCCGCGGGTCCCGGCGGACCTTGAACAACAGGCCGGCGCCCTCGTCGAGGCCGGCCAGCTCGGCGCGTGCCTTGTGGGCCCCGACGACCATGGTGCGGAACTTGAGGATGGTGAACTCGCGGCCGTTCTTGCCGACCCGGCGCTGGCGGTAGAACGCCCCGCCCCGGCTGTCCAGCAGGACGAGCAGCCCGACGAGCACCATCAGCGGCGCGAACAGCAGCAGCAGGACGGCGGCGCCCAGCCGGTCGACGACCACCTTGACCGCGCGGCGGCCCCCGGTGAAGGTCGGCATGCTGACCCGCAGCAGCGGGATCCCGAGCACCGCGTCGACGTGCAGCCGCGGCCCGGCCACCTCCATCAGCACGGGGGCCACGATCATCTCCGCGTCGCTGCCCTCGAGGTTCCAGGCCAGCCGCTGCAGCCGGTCGGGCGACCAGTGCGGGTCCGGGGTGACCGCGACGACGCGGTAGCCGTCGCGGTGCACGTGGTTCGCCACGTCCGCCAGCCGGCCGACGACCGGCACCCCGTCGAGCTGGTCACCGTCGAACCCGTGGCCGTCCGTCGTGCAGACCGCCTCCACCCGCCAGCCCAGGTGCGGGAACTTGCGGGTCCGGGTGACCAGATCGCGCACGGTGGCCGGGCTTCCGGCGGCGAGCACCGGTCGCAGGCACCGGCCTTCCTTCCGCTGTTTGTGCAGCCACAGGCGCAGCAGATAGCGCACGGTCATGGTGACGAGCGCGATCGCGGGGATCGCGACGAAGATCCAGAGTTTGATGTTGCGCGAGGTGAGGGCGATGCCCCCGAGCGCCAGGACGACGGTCGCCGCGAACAGCGAGCGTCCCAGCCGGCGGAATTCCTCCGCGCCCTGGCCCAGGACGGCCGGAGCCCACGCACGGCTCACCGCCAGTGCCCCCAGCACCAGCAGCTCGGTGCCGAACGCGAGGATGCCCCACTTCTCGTGCCAGTTGGCCGCGTCCCGGGCCCCGAAGAAGTTGCCGATCGCCGCCACCACGAAGGCCGTGGCGACCATGTCGCTGGTGATCACGGTACGGCGGTACCGCTGCTCCCAGTCGGTCGCGGGCTGATGGAACGCCCCGTTCGTCAGACGTCCGCGCGCAGACGGAAACGGACGTACTAGTCCCCCTTGTGGCACAGAACCCCCCAGGTTCCAGTGGTTCGACGTGTTCGCCTAACACTGTTTCTCGCCCCGGGAAGCACCCCCGCCCCCCGCGCCGAGCCGCGCCGTTCCTCCCCCCGGGAGGCCCCCGCCTCCCGCGCCGCGTCGTTCCTCCCCCCGGAGGCACCGCCTCCACGCGACGAACTCCCGCCGTACCGGGGGCACTTGGACAACTCGCCCCGCCGACGGCGGACTTGCGCGTGCTACCGGACTCCCGGGATGTCCGGAACCCGGTCGGATTCCCGGGTGCTCCCCGCACCCGAGCCCTTCCGGGGCTCCGGGGACCGATCGCCCCCGTGTCCGGCGCCGAGGCCAATGCTGGCATTCCCGACGTCGGACCCATAGATCATTATTGGTCGCCTTGTGCCCGTACATCCGAAGCACGGTCAATCTAGACCATCAGGGCCGTTATGGAGAGAGGGATGTGTGGAATTTGTGTTCAAGATTTGGTGCCGGATCCACTGACGGATGTCCCCCTTTGGGCACTCGGGCATCACCGCGCACTCCGGCGGCTCGCCCGGTGCCGGAGCGCGACGGGTGTGCGGTGACGATCAATTGGCCTCAACAGGCCTACCACAGCACACAGTTGGGCAAACGGTCCACTGGGGGATCTCTTCTCCCCGGCGCTCGCTCGGAGCCGGGCGCGCCGCTTGGGGACGACGTACGGGCCCGTGCCCACCATCGCCGTCAGGACGCTCGCGAAGGGACGGCCCGGCGCCCGGTGCGGCTCCGGCACGTGGCGGAAGTCCATGCCGTGGATCGTCCCGACCGGGGCCGGCGCCGGCGCGAAGAGGGGACGTGCGGCACGCCGTAGGGGAGGAGCGGCCGGGGTACTAGGCCTTGCTCCACCCGGTCGTGCCGGAGTACGAGTCCAGCAGGTCCACCACGAAGACCAGGGTCGAGCCCGGCGGGATCAGCGGCGAGGGCGACTGATTGCCGTATCCGAGACGCGGGGGAACGATGATCTCGCGTCGGCCGCCGACCCTCATCCCCCTCACCCCCCGGTCCCAGCCCTTGATGACCTTGCCGCCGCCCAGGGCGAACTTGAACGGCTGCCCCCGGTCCCAGGAGGCGTCGAACTCCTTCCCGGACGCGAAGGTCACCCCGACGTAGTGGACCCTGACCACCATGCCCGGCTTCACCTCGGCTCCGTCCCCGACGACCAGGTCCCGGACGGTCAGCTCGGTGGGAGCGTCACCTTCCGGCACGTCGACCTCGGGTTTCGTCGGTTCACTCATCGCAGCCTCATCACGTTCCGTCGGAAGCCGCCGCACGGACCGGCCGGACACATGGACGCCTCGTGCGGCAGATGGCCACGCTACCGAGAATGCCGGCCCCCGGGGCGCACCGGATCGGGCGGCCGCACGTGATGATCTTTCGCGCCGTCGCCGCGCCGCATGCTGCGCGAGCGGTACGGCATCCGCCGCGGCCGTCCCGCCGAAGCGTCCCCAGGGGTGGTGTTCGCGCAGGTCGGCGCGTGTCGTGTCCCAGGCGGCCGTCACTTGGGCGCAGGCGGTGGCGACCGTCGCCCGGCGCCCCGCACTCTCGAGTCGTCACCTGCTCGTCCGACGGGTCAGGTGTCCACTCACGATTCGAAAGAGGATCCATGCGATCGCACGTCCTGGGCAGGACCATCGTCAGCCTCACCGCCGTCGCCGGCATCGCCGCCGGGACCCTGGCGGCCGCCGGCACCGCCCACGCGGCGCCCGCGCCGACCGCCCGGCCGGCGGTGGGCGCCCCCGTCACCGTACTCGCGACGGAGAACTTCGGCCTGACCACCGCCGGGGCCATGAACGTCCAGAGGTTCCTGAAGACCGACTGGGGTTACACCGGCGAGATCGACGGACTGCTGGGCACCGAGAGCTGGAAGGCGTTCCAGCGCTACCTCAAGAGGTGGTGGGGCTACACCGGCGCCATCGACGGTGACCCCGGCGCCAACACGATCAGGGCGCTCCAGCGGCTCCTCAAGGAGCACTACGGCTACACCGGCGACATCGACGGCAGCGCCGGGACCGAGACCCGCGCGGCCTTCAAGCGGTTCGCCGGCGGCTGACGTACCGCCCCCCCAATGACCACGGCCCGCCCTCCCCGGAAACGAAACCGGAGGAGGGCGGGCCGCGGTACGTCGATCGCGGATCAGCAGAAGAGGCGGCGCAGGTGGGGCCAGCTCTCCTTGCCGATCATTCCGTCGACGTCCAGGTCGGTCTTACAGACGCGGTTGATGTTGCTCTGGAAGCTCCTCGCCGCCGCCTGGGACTTGGAGCCGAAGATGCCGTCGACGGTGCCGGGGTTGTAGTCCTGGTACTGGAGGAGGCACTGGGCCTCCTTACCCGCGGCGGTCACCGAAGAGGTGGAAGGATTGACCGTGTTACCGCTGTAGTAGCCGGCGGTGAGAATGCCGGCCGCGCTCATGTTGACGTCGCACGGGAAGGTGGTGGCGGCCTGGGCGTTCGTCCCGGCGGCGGCCCCGGTCGTCGTGCCACCCACGAGCGCGGCGGAGGCGAGCAGGAGTGCAGCATGCCTGCGAGTTGCGGAGAAAGACATCGATTCCCTTGTTTAAGAACGGAGTTGTAGCGAAACCGACCAGTGGTCGGTGTTCGACCCGGACACGGGCGGACCGTGCCCCCGGTTCGAACGACGGCCATGCTGGTCCGTCCTCCGCCGGGGTTCCAGTTCCGTCGGCGGGTTGGGACATCCCGGGACGCACACCTCGCTGAGCTGCGACGATGCCGCGCCGGACGAGGTGGTGGCGGGACTTCGGACGGGCCTGCGGACAGCGGTCACGAGCCCTGGGATGAAGAACGTGTGAACGGGCGGCGGGATTTCCGTACGCTTACCCCGCTCGAACCGCACGGTGCGGTGCGCGCGAAGGGAATGGGGCATGCCGCGTTGGAGGCCGTTGCCCGAGTCTCTGGCTTCACCGGTCAGACGGCTCGTGGTGCAGATGCGGCAGTCGAAGGACCACAGCGGGCTGAGCCTGAGCGCCTTGGCGAACAGGACCGGGTACAGCCGGTCTTCCTGGGAGCGCTGCCTCAACGGCCGTGCGCTGCCGCCGCTGTGGGCGCTGGAAGCCCTGGCGGACGTCTGCGGGGGCGACCGGGCGAAGCTGACCGCGCTGTGGGAGGTGGCCGCGTCCACGAAGACGCCGGAAGCGCCGGAAGCGCCTGAAGCAGAACGTTCGCACGGATCGTCCGAGGTGCCCGCGGCGGCGGACGTGAACGGCGGGCACCCGGATGTCACGCCGGAAGCGGTGGGGCCGGACGCCCCCGGCCGTGCGGCCCGGCGTGGTGCGGTGGCCGTGGTGTCGACGGCGGCGACTCTCGCCCTGCTGGTCACGGCGGGGGTGCTGGCGGCGGCCCAATGGCGGAAGTCGTCCGCGCAGCCGCGCGGGACGGCGGAGCAGTCGGTCGTGCCCGTCTCGACGTACTCCCCGCGGACCTTCCCCTGCTACTTCACCGAGCGCGACGGTCTGACGTACGCCGGGCACAGCACGACCCTGACCGATCCGTACCACGTAGGGGTCACGGTCGAGGCGGTCGCCGAAGTGCAGTGCCTGGTCGAACGGCACGGTTTCGACCCCCAGGGCATCGACGGGTCCTTCGGGCCCAACACCAAGGACGCCGTCCAGCGTTTCCAGCGCTCGCGCGGCCTCGACGACGACGGCGTCGTCGGCCCCGGGACCTGGCGGGCACTCAGGGAGCCTCGTGACTGAGCGCAGACGTCCGCACCCGGGCGGCACGGCCCCCCTGCCGTCCCCGGAGGTCCGCCGGCTCGTGGAACGGTTGAAGGAGGCCAAGGAGGCCACCGGGCTGAGTTTCGCCGCGCTGGCCGCCGCGACCGCGTACAGCAAGTCGTCCTGGGAGCGCTACCTCAACGGCAAGGTGTGCCCGCCCCGGGACGCCGTGGAGACCCTCGCGCGACTGAGCGGTGCCGATCCCGCCCGGCTGCTGGCGCTGTGGCGACTCGCCGAAGGCGCGTGGAGCGGCCGTGACGCGCGGTGCCCCGCGGCGGGGCCGGACACGGGGACGGACGCCGCGTCGGGCTCCGAGCCGCGCCTCGGGGCGGTCCCGACGGCAGGAACCGGCACGAAAACCGGTGCCGGCACCGAGCACGCCGGCACCGGACACAGGAGTGTCGGACACGAAGTCACCGGACACGAGGGTGCCGGACACGAGGGCGTCGGAGCGAGCGGCGGCGCGGCACCCGCGGGCGTGGCGCGCAAGCCGGAGCGCCATGCCCTGGTCGTCGCCGTCGTGGCGACCGCCACGGTGACGGCCGCCGTGTTCGGCGTGGCGGCGTGGATGTGGGCGCCCGCCGCCGACGGTCCTGAGCCGGCCGCGGCGCGCACCGCGATGCCGTGCCGGGGGGAGACCTGCACGGACCGCGACTCCGAGCAGGGCAGGACGGTCTGCTGGACGGACGCGACCACCCACGCGGTGCGTACGGTGCGGGGCCGGACCGTGGAGCTTCGCCACAGCCCGATGTGCGACGCGGTCTGGGGGCGCATTCGCAACCCGCGTTCGGAGGACCGCGTATGGGTCGAGACCTCCGACGGCCGCCGCCAGACCCGGCAGGTGTCCGTCCCCAGCCACTCCCTCTACACCCTCATGGTCGGCGTCGAGCGGCCCGCCGACGCGCGGACCTGCTTCGACCTGGGCGACGACGGCTCCGGCTGCACGCGGCAGGAGTGGTAGCGGGACGGGTCCCCGCGGGCGGAGGGGGCGACCGCGGACAGCAAGGGTGAGCACGGACAGAGGGCTTTACGGCGCAAGGAACGTCCCTCGTTAGGGGGCGCTCGAACGTTTCTGCTGTTCTGGTCGTACCCGGTGGCGGGGCATGATCACGGCGCCCCGCCCCTGGGGCTCTCGCACCAGTCCCGGAGGTGGCCGTCCGTGGCCCTTGTCATCGTCGTCGCCGTGCTCGCCCTGCTCGCGGGGCTCGCCGCGAACCGTTTCCTGCGACCGAGGCTGATCACCGGCGACGACGACGAGGGCATGGCGGTCAAGGACCTCGTCGGGCCGCTGCTGACACTGACCGTGCTGCTGCTCGCGTTCGTCCTGGTCACCGCCTCCAGCTCGTACGGGAAGGCCGAGATCGCCTCCCGCGCCGAGGCCCGGGCCGTGGACCAGCTCGTCGAGGCCGCGGAGTACGGGCCCGCGGCGCAGCGGGCCCGGATCCAGGCCGGCGCCGTCTGCTACGCCCGCGCCGTACGCCACCAGGAGTGGCTCGCCATGGCCGACGGCGCCGGTTCGGCCGCCCCCAGCGTGTGGTCGACCGACTTCCGGAAGACATTCCGGTCCATGCAGGGCGAGACGCCCTTCGGAATGCTGGTGGCCATCGACAACAACCGCTCCGAGGAACGAGAGGAACGCCTCACCCAGGCGACCGCGAGCATCCCCGCCACCATCTTCTGGTTCCTCCTCGCGACACTGACCATCACGGTCGTGGCACTCGGCATCTGTCTGCCCCGCAGGAACAACCGAGGGCAACTGGTCACTCTCGCCGTGATCACGGCATTGCTCACGACGGCGCTGGTCATCATCCGGGACGTCGACCGGCCCTTCGGTGGCATCATCAACGTCTCACCGACCGCGATCACCGAGGCCGAACGGCAGGCCACCCGGGACTTCGTCGCGAACCACCCCGCCAGCGAACTGCCTTGCGACGCCCACGGCGACCGCGTCGCCTGACAGGTCCGGCTCTTCGGCGGGCTCCTCACGCCCTGGTGCGGCGATCCTGAAAACCGTCGTGGCAGCGATGTCACCGTGGGTTCGCATCACACCGCCTCCGCTTGCTGAGCACTGAGAACGGTCCCTGTCCTGGTTAGGCGAATCCCAGGGGCCGTTCTCGTTCCCGGATCAGGGACTGTAAGACGTTCGGTGTAACTCCCGATCATGGAAGATGCATCGATGACCAGTGAGAACGTGTCCGAGTCCGGAGCCGTCGAGTCCTTGAAGGCTGTGTCGGTGAAGGCCGTGGACGACCAGTTCAACCTGGTTCTCGATCCGGACACGGCGCGGGAGTTCCACGACCAGGCACTGCCGACCGAGCTCGCCAAGACGGCCCACTTCTGTTCCATGTGCGGGCCGAAGCCCTGCTCGATGAAGATCAGCGGAAGCATCACAGAGCAGTTCGGTGGTGACGAGGGCTCGACGCCTGAAGAGATCGAGGCGGGGATGCCGGAGGAGTCGAAGGAGTTCGCGGCGGCGGGTAACCGCGTGTACCTGCCGCTCGCGGAGACGGGCGGCAGGTCGGCCGGCTGCCCCGGCCGCCTCAGTGGAGGGGGGCTCGCCAGGCCGCCAGTCCCGGCCGGCCCGCCTCCGCGAAACCCACCGCGAACGGCTTGTCGCCGTCGTCCGTCACCAGGTGGATGCTGCACTCCGTCACGCTGTCGCCCGGCGGGACCATCCGGGCGACCCAGTCGGACGGACAGCCGGGGATCTTCGTGTCGAGGACGAAGGGGGTCTTCCCCCGTATCTGTCGACCGCCCTCGGTGAGCAGGCGGACGCGGTCGGCCTGGTCGGCGTAGAGGTCTTTCGGCCCGGTGTTGGTGTAGGTGACCGACACGTAGTACGGGACGCCGCGCCGCTCGTTCTCGTTGAGGTCGAGGTCCAGACCCGCGAGGTCGGCCGCACTGCCCCGGCGTACGGAAACCAGCGTGGCGGGCAGTTCGAGGACGCCGTCCTCGGGGTCGTCCCACCGGACGCGGACGATGTCGCCCGGATCCGCCAGCCCGGCGGCCGCCGCCTGGAGGCCGCCCTCGACGGGCCAGGTGGCGACCGCGCCGCCCTCGTCGAGGTAGCCGTCGGCGTGATGCGCCAGCGACAGCACGCCGACGCCCTCGGGCAGCGCGTAGGTCACGCAGGTGTTGTACGAGTCGCCGGGTGCCAGCGTCTTCGGTGCGGTGTCCGCGCAGGGCAGGTCGACCCCGCCCGGCCTGCCGCCGCTGACGTAGATCTCCTCCCCGCGCGCCCAGTCGGTGCCGTTCAGGGCGAAATCGTTGTCCACCATGTAGGCGTCGGGAATCTTTTTCCGGCCGGTGTTGGTGACCTCGAAGGTGAGGTAGTGGGGGACCATGCCCTTCAGCTCCTCATCCACGCGCGCCCCCCGCATGTCCTCCTCAGAACCCCGGACCAGGCTCTTGACCGTGATCCTGACCTGGTACGACCGGTGGTCGGTGTCCGTGTGGACGACGTCCCGTGCGCCGGTCCGCACCGGCAGGTCCGTCCAGGAGGCAGGCCTCCCCGCGGCTCGCTCCACGGCCCCGCCCGCATCCTGTTCCCCCGTGCACCCGGCGAGGAGGGGTATCGACGCCGCGCCCATGGCGGCCTTCCTGACGTAGCTGGACAGGCGCATGGACTTCCCTTGCCGCACGATGATCCGGATCTGCCGGAGGACTGACGCATCGTAGGACGTCACAGCGGAGGCGGAGGCGACGGGTGGACGAGTACGGCGCGGTCCCCCTCGCGAACGGCGATCATGGACTCGTCTTCGGGAGCGACGGCGGCGGCAATCTCTTCGCTCTTGTGGCCAACGGCACGGTCCACAAGTCCAGGACCGCATCCTGGAACGACGAGTTCTGTACCGTGGCCGCCAGTCTGCGCGACTTCCTCGAGCAACTTCGCGACGTCATTGATCAGTTCGCCGCCGCGGGCCACCCCGGTGCTCCCTGAACTTCACGCACCGCCTGTCCACACGCGTCCTTCGTGGGTTCACGGAACTGTGGCCAGAGCCCTCATTCTCCCCAGCGGCCCCGAACGTTCCGCCGACGCCTGCGGTCGGGCCGACGTCCACCGGCGACAGCGCCACGTTCACCAGCGACGGGGTCCCTCGTGGCGACTGCTCAGAGCCACCGCTTCCGCTTGAAGATGACGTACAGACTGGTGCAGACCCCGCCATCAGCAACACCGCGAAGGGATACCCGAACACCCAGTGCAGCTCCGGCATGTGACGGAGGTTCATGCCGTAGAGCGTCCCCGCCAGCGTCGGCGCGAACAGGATCGCCGCCCACGACGAGATCTTCTTGAAGTCCTCTACCGAGTCGCCCTGACCTGCGTCGATGCGGTCAGAATCGTCTCTGGCCTGTGTGCATGAATCTTTCGGAGTCTTTCGAGTGCGTGTCGCGTGACGCGATCGGTTCTCCCCGCGCACTCCCCGGCGCGTCTCATTCTCCCCAGATTCTCCCCAGGGGTGGCCGTCGCTGGGGGCGGCAGGTGCTGTGAGTGGCTCTGTGCGAGGCGTCACGGCAACCACGCCGGGTCAACTCTCGGCGTGTAGGTCGAGTCTGCCAACAGGCTCTTCGCGGGCGACTGTGAATCGGAAGGTGGATATCCCGTCGGTGTCGGCTGAGCCTGACAAGCACCGGAACGGCTCCTCGCCATCCCATACCGTTGTGCGTCAACCCCGGATTCGCACCAGGTTCCCTCACATGGCGGGGCAGGACGCTCCTCGAGGGGTCCGCCACTTGCCGGGCATCCCCAGGCCGACTCGTCCGGCTACCCCGTTGTCTCGTCGACGTCCCGCCACGCGGTCGCCTCTGACACTCCGAACCCGGCTCCCACCTGGGCGAACGGAGACTCCCCCTCCACATGGCTGCCGCCATACGCCGGCTATTGGTGCCAGTACGTCACCGACCGGGTCGCCGACAAGACCCGCTACCGTCTTGCCATCGACCCCGCCGAGCAGATCGTGCTCGCCGAGTGCCTTGCTGCATGTCCCGACCGGCCCATCACGGTCACCCTCGCCCGCTGGACACAGGGCTGGCCCGTCACCACGGGGGAAGTAGCGGGCCAGAACCACTACACACGGGGGCGGGCCGTGTGCCTCATTGATGTCGAAAACCGGTCATACTTTGCCGGACAGGCGCAAACCGCACCCCACCTTCTGGGTGCAGGGAGTGCGCAGAAAATCCATGCGCCGCCGGGCTGTCAGGGCCCCGACCGCGGACTGTTGGGCGGTGGGAGGTTTCACGCCAACATCCTCCCGGGCGTATCGAACCTCCATTCGGTTCCGTGTGTGCCTGCATAGGGTGGAGCCGCGCATGACGCCGAGGCCGCTGCCAAGCGGGCCCGTTCCGACGCGGACGCCGCCCAGGCCGACAAACTGAAGGCCGACGCGGCGGTGAAGACCGCCACCAGCGCGGTCGCCGATGCCATCAAGGCATCCAAGGACGCCTCCGCCGAGGCCAAGACCGCGGTCAAGCTCGCCGATGAGGCCGAACAGCACGCCAAGGACGCCAAGACCCAGGCCAACGGTGCCAACGCGGAGACGGCCAAGGCACTCGTGGCCTCCGCCGACGCCGCCGAACTCGACGCCTCCGTGGCCCGCTCTGCCGCCGCCCAGGCCGAACAGGACGCCAAGGACGCCGACGAATACGCGCAGGAAGCCCAGGAAGCCGCCGACAGGGCCGAGAAGGCGGAGAAGGCCAAGCAGATCAACACCGGAACCGTCCCCGACGAGAACGGTCACTCGATCGGCAACGTGTTCTACGTCGTCGACCACATAGAGAAGGTCGGCGAGCCGGAGGTCACCAAGCAGACGGACGGCTGCGAGGGCTTCATCGACAAGCTCTTCTACAACGGCGACTGCACGATGACCTCGAAGATCCGGTACAAGGAGGTCCTCGACCTGTACCTGTGCAGTGCCGAGGGTATCGATCCGCAGAAGCTCATATGCCCGGCCGAGGCCACGCTGTACCTCGGCGAGGTCCGGACCGATGAACTGTCCCAGACGATCACACACACCATCACGATCGCCGAGTTCCAGGCGAACGTCGATCCGGTCGACATCCTCTTCGGCAGCTGGATCAGGTGCGCCCAGCTCATGCCCGGTGGTGAGAGAGGAAGCGCGGGCGGCTGCGCCTGGGCCGCCTTGGACGTCGCAAGCCTGTTCGCCGGCAAGATCATCAGGCCCATCGCGGAGGCCGTCAAGGCAGCCGACGCCGCCGCGAGGACCGGCATCGGATTCGCCGACGCGTGGAAAGCCCTGCGCGCTCTCCCCCTGAGCGAAGAGGCCATCGCCGGTATCGGCGCCAGGGCCCTCCAGGCACTGGGCAAGGCGTGCGGCAAGCCCCGCATCGCCGCTCTCGCACGTACCGTCAGCGGCGAGTTCTGCTGGGTTGAGCTCGGTGGGCCCGGCAGATGGTTCACGGAGAAGGAGTCGATGAAATCAGCCGACGCCGCCTATCAGCGTGTGGTGACGGACGGGGTGCCTGAAGGCTTCGTGTACAAGGTTCCCGCCTCCACACCGAGTGGTTTCGTCAAGTTCGACGGCTATAAGAACGGGAAACTCATCGACGCCAAGAACCTGCACTATCCCGACAGCTTCATCAACCCGAGCACCGGCAAGCTCAAGTTTCCCACCGCGGAGACCACAACGATGAAGAAACAGGTCGCGGCAGCCAATGGTGTGCCCGTCGTGTGGTACATGAACAACGAGCGAACCGCCACTGCTCTGCGGCTCTGGGCGATCGACAACGACGTCAAGGGCATCGAGTTCGTGTTCAGGCCCGTCCCGGTCACGGGCTGAGCAACGGGTGTCTCCCCCTGCAGGAAGAGGGGAGACACCCGTCACCTTCCTGACGAGCAAGAGGAGTGAAATGAGTTACAGTCTGGGGCTCTATAGGTTCGTGGACGGTGAACTCGTTCCGCCCGACATGGACGTGGTGCGGACGGTTCTCGCTCCGTATGGTGTCGTGCCCGGGAAATCGACGGCCAACGGTATGGATTTCTGGATCCGCGCGGATGACGGCGGGGAAGCCGAACTGTCTGTCTCGGGCAACATCATCGGGGTCGAGCGTCCCGCCATGGGCGAGATCCGTGGCGTCATCGCTGAACTCGCCGACAGGATCGGGGCGGGCATTCTCACCCCCCGTGGCACGTTCCTCTTTCGTGAGGACAGCCGAGGCCACCTACCCGAGGGGATGAAGAACGATTCCGTCTTCGTTCCCGAGATCACCCGCGAAGCCCTTGAAGGCGTCGAGGCTCGGACCGCATAACTGAGTTTGTTTGACTCTGTCGGGGATCTTGGAGTTTCCCGGTGCGGCTGCGTGATCAACGGGCATGCTCAGGTAGTTCCGCCGACCGGCGAAGCTGTCGAGGTGCCCGTTGTCCCTTCGCCTCCGTTCCGGTGAGCACGTTCCGCCTCTGGCCGCGCAGGTTGCGCGGGCGAGCAACCCGGTTGGCGCGACGGCGATATTGGGTGCGTGACCGGCTGGACAGGGTCACGGACCCCGTCGCTGCGGCCCGTGCGGGGAAGGCGGTCGATCCGGCCGACGACCGAGGCTGAAGAGATTCTCGGTTTCTCTGGAATTAACCCGTCCAGCAGAGAGTTCCATCTGCTTGTCGTCCTGCGGTCCAGGAGTGGGGCAGGGTTCGTGTTGTGTCGAAACATCACGGTTGAGTACGGCGGAGAAGACCCCGTCGGACCCGCCTTCGAAGGTGAAGACCGCAGTGTCATCTGGACCACTCGCTCGCAGTCGTAGGCGGACGGTGAGACAGCCTCCGCCGAGTAGGGGACAGTGCCTCAGCGGCGAGGCTTCCGCTACTCAGAGCCAGTCCTTCCGCTTGAAGATGAAGTACAGACTGGTGCAGACGACCGCCATCAGGACGATCGCGAAGGGATAGCCCAACGCCCACCGCAGCTCCGGCATGTGACGGAAGTTCATACCGTAGATCGTCCCCACCAGCGTCGGCGCGAACAGGATCGCCGCCCACGACGAGATCTTCTTGATCTCCTCGTTCTGTTCGAAGCCCGCCTCCGCCAACGCCCTCATCTCGGCGTTCTGTTGCTGGGTCACGAGCGTCGCGTTGACGGTGAGGATGTCGGTGAGGGCCTGGCGGAATCCGTCCACCCGCTCGCTGGTGTGCGTGACGTGGTCGGCGACGTCACGGAGGTAGCGCTGGAGCTCCTCGTCCGTGCGGTACTTGGCGAAACCGGCCATCAGGCTGTGCAGCATGCCGACCAGCGGGCGGGTGGCGCGCTGGAACTCGACCATCTCGCGGGAGAGTTCGTAGATGCGGCGGGACACCGCGGGATCGCCGCGGAAGACCTCGGTCTCGATCTCGTCGATGTCGTTCTGGACGCCGGAGACCACCGGGACGTAACCGTCGACGACGGAGTCGAGGATGGCGTAGAGGACGGCCTCCGGACCGAGCCTCAGCAGTTCCGGGCTGTCCTCCATGCGGCGGCGCACCGCCGAGAGGTCCGGTGCCGCGCCGTGCCGGACCGTGATCACGAAGTCCGGTCCCACGAACACGTGCAGTTCACCGAAGTCGACCTCCTCGGCCGCGTCCAGATAGCGGGCGGCGCTCAGGACGACGAAGAGGGTCTCCCCGTACCGTTCCAGCTTCGGGCGCTGGTGAGCCTCCATCGCGTCCTCGACGGCGAGCGGATGCAGGTCGAACTCGGCGGCCAGTGAATGGAGTTCGGCAGCCGTCGGGCGGGCCAGGCCGATCCACGCCATGCCGTCCGGCTGCTCGCGCAGTTCACGGAAGGTCTCGGCCAGCGACCCGGGCGCCGACACCCGTACCCCGTCGCGGTACAGCGCGGACTGGACGACGCTCGCGACCTCGGCGGGCTCGGGCGCGGAAGGCGCGTCGCGCGGCGGCGTGCGGCTCGGGGGCGCGGCGGACGGCGGAGTCAGGGCGCGCCGCCACAGGGGCCTTCGCTCCGCCTTCGTGTTCTCGGTGCCCCCGGGGCCCTTCCCCTCCGGGGAGTCGTCGGCGTCCCCCGCGCCCCGCCGGTTCTCCGAGGCTGAGCGGGCGCGTCGCTCGGACATCGCGGCTGCCTCCAGGCTCGAACGTACGTCTGCGCGAACTCCGGGCAGGATATACGGGGCAAACGCCCGCGTGCCGCCGGTGGACAGGGGCCGGGTGGGGGGATGCGGGCGGGGCCGCGGGGACGGGACCGTGGCAACGGGGTGCCGGACGGGACAGGGCGGGCCCGGACGGGAGTTGCGGACAGAAGGTGTCCGCGAGCGGGGTTAGCGTGCCGGTATGACGAAGACGACCGCGACGGCCCCCGTGCTCGGCACCCGCGCCCTCAACCGCGCGACCCTCGACCGTCAGCTCCTGCTGCGCCCGGCCCCGATGTCCGCGACGGCCGCCGTGGAGCACCTCCTCGGCCTCCAGGCGCAGAACGTGAAGCCCCCGTACTACGCCCTCGCGGCCCGTCTGGACGGCTTCCGGCCCGAGCACCTGTCGGCGGCCATGGACGCACGCGAGGCCGTCCGGATCGTCACCATGCGCTCCACCATCCACACGCACACCGCCGACGACGCCCTCACCCTGCGTCCGCTGGTGCAGGCCGCCCGCGACCGGGAGCTGGCCTACTTCCGCAAGGGGCTCACCGGCGTCGACCTGGACCGGCTCGCCGCGATCAGCCGTGAGCTGGTGGAGGCCGAACCGCGCACGATGAAGCAGCTCCGGGGGGAACTGTTCGCGCACTGGCCGAAGGCCGACCCGTTCGCCCTGACCGTCGCGGCCCGCTGCACCCTGCCGCTCGTCCAGGTCACCCCGCGCGGTCTGTGGGGCCGCAGCGGCCAGGTCGCCCTCACCACCGTCGAGCACTGGCTGGGCCGCCCCGCCGAACCCGCCCCGGCGCCCGACGCGACCGTGCTGCGCTATCTCGCGGCCTTCGGACCCGCCTCGGTCAAGGACATGCAGACCTGGTCCGGCCTGACCCGGCTCCGCGAGGTCTTCGAACGGCTGCGGCCCGGTCTGACGGTGTTCCGCGACGAGAACGGAGTGGAGCTCTTCGACCTTCCCGACGCGTCCCGGCCCGACCCGGACACCCCCGCCCCGCCCCGCTTCCTGCCCGAGTTCGACAATCTGCTGCTGTCCCACGCCGACCGCTCCCGGGTCGTCCCCGCGGACCTCAAGGGGCGTACCTGGCGGGGCAATCAGGCCTACCGCACCCTGCTCGTCGACGGTTTCGTGTCCGGCCTGTGGAAGCTGGAGGAGGGCGCGTTGGTCGTCGAACCCTTCGGCAGGCTCACCGGGGCGCAGCGGGACGAGGTCGGCGCGGAGGGGGAGCGGATGCTCACGGCGATGCACGCCGGAGAGGGGTACGACATCCGGTTCGGCACGGTCGCACGGCCGTGAGGTGCCGGCGGACGGGAGGCGCCGCGGGGAAGCCGTCCGCCGGCAGGTATGAGGGGCGTGCCCTTGGATGAGGGGCGTTGCGGGCCGCTCGTGGAGGCTCGCAACGCCCCTCGGCTTTTGCCTGAGGGGTACTCAGGAAATCATCGGTCGCTACGAGTTGACCTGCTCGGTCACCAGGCCGGAGAACGTCGTCAGGCGGGTGTAGACCCCGGGGTAGCCGGCCTCCGCGCAGCCCTCGCCCCAGGAGGTGATGCCGGCCAGCACACCGTTGATGAGCAGCGGGCCGCCGCTGTCGCCCTGGCAGGTGTCGACGCCTCCGGCGGCGTAACCGGCGCAGACCATGTCGGAGGCCACGTAGTTGGAGCCGTACGAGGCGGCGCAGCTCGTGTCGGACACGATCGGGACGGTCGCGGTGCGGAGCTGGTTCGAGGAGGCGCCGTTCGCCGAGGTGGTGCCCCAGCCGACGATGCGGGCCGTGGCGCCGGTCGCGTACAGACCGGTGTCGGAACCCGAGACGTAGGGCGCCGGGGTGTACGGCATCGGCGTGGACAGGGTCAGCACGGCCACGTCGTCGCCCTCGGTGGCGTCCGTGTACTCGGGGTTGATCCAGATGTCGCTGACCCTGCTGACCGTGCCGTCCGTGCCGGTCAGGAACGTCCTCCCGCCCACCACCCGGACGCTGTTGGTGGTCTCGCCCGACATGCAGTGGGCCGCCGTGACGACCTTGTCGGCGGCGACGAGGGTGCCGCCGCAGAACTGGTTCTGCCTGGCGTCGGTGATCTGCATCATGAACGGGTACGCGGTCGTCGTGGTCGTCGTGCCGCCGACGATGGGCTGGGGAGCGGCTGCGGCGGACGGGGCGCCGAGCAGCGTGGTCGCGGCGGCTGCGGCGGTCGCCGCACAGAGGGCGGCGCTGTTCTTGACGCGGTTGAGCCCGAACATCGGTCTCCTTGGAAGTTGCCGGTGGGGGGACGCGCGGGTGTGTGGGGGGAAGTCACGACACCTCTGGATGGAGTGTCGTAGGCCCGAGCGAGCGGCACGCCCACACGCTAGGGGGTGGGACCGCTCTCACCCAATGGGGGAACCCCCTAGTGGGGCGGGGGGAGGGAAAACCCTTGTACGGCACGGGCCGTGTTTGACGCGGGCGCCGTCCGGTTGGTCCCGGCCCGCGGGACCCGCCCGTCCGACGCACGTTCATCCGAGGGAGTCACCCAGCAGCCATACCGTCCTGGCCCGGACCTCTACCGGTCGCGGCCGGAGCGTCACCGTTCCGGCCCGCAGTCTCACCGGTCCGGCCGCTTCCCGCGCGCCCCGAGCCGTCGTTCCGGGCCCGTACTCTTCCAGGCCCGTACGCTTCCGGACCCGCCCCCCCGTGCCCCGCTTCCCGTGCGCCCCGCTTCCGTCGGGGCGCCCCGCCCGGCCGGAAGCCTTCCCTGCGGACCGGGGGAGCGTCAGTCGGGCCTGCGTTCCGCCGCCAGCCGCACGATGTCGACCCGCGACCGTATCCCCAGTTTGCGGTACACCCGGGTGAGCGTGGCCTCCACGGTCTTGACGCTGATGAACAGGCGCCCGGCGATCTCGCGGTTGGTGGCGCCCTCCATGACCAGGGCGGCGACCTGACGCTCGGTGGCCGCGAGGGTGTCGAGGGCGGCGGGGGCGAGGGGCGGCGCGGCCGGGGGACGCGCGGCGGCCGCCTCGGCCTGCCGGAGCCAGGGCAGCGCACGGCACCGGCGGAACAGCCGGGCCGCCTCGTCGTAGGAGGTGGGCCCCGGTGTCCCCGCCCGGGCCGACCCGGCGGCCGGGGAGAAGGTGCGCAGTCCGGCGAGGGCGTACGCGGCGCGGGCCTCCTCCAGGCCGTAGCCCAGCTTGCCCAGGCGGTCCTGCGCCGAGGCCAACTGGCGCTCCGCGGGTCCTTGTTCGCCGCGTGCGGCCCGTACCAGCGCCTCGGCGCGGTCGAGTACGGCGAGCACGCTCTCACGCTCCAGCCTGAGCGCCCGTCTGCGCGTCACGTCGATGACGTCCTGCGCCTCCGCGGTCTCGCCGATCCTGACCAGGGCCTCGGCCAGGTCGCCGTGCCAGCGGCCCCGGGCCGGGTCGATGACACCGAGGCTCTCCTCCAGCTCCCGGACCCGGCGCAGGGAGTGGACCGCGGCCGACGCGTCCCCGGCGACGAGCTGGGCGTGCCCGAGGGCGCCCAGCGCGCGCGAGAGGTAGACCATGTCGCCGTCCTCCTCGGCGCGGTCCACGGCCTCGTGGGCGAGCGAGAGCGCCCGGTCCACGTCACCGCCGGCCGCCTCGGCGAGCGAGGTGAACATGGCGGTGGCCGCCTCGCCGATGCCGGTGTCGCGGGCCAGCCTGAGGCTCTCCCGGGCCAGGTCGAGGGCGCGGCCGCAGTGGCCGGAGCGCAGTTCGGTCTCGGCGAGGCCGCGCAGGAAGTGCAGTTCGCTCTCGACCATGCCGCGTCGCTGCACCTCGCGCAGCAGCGCGGTGATGGCGGTGCGGGCCTCGGCGAGCCGGTCGCCCATGATGAGCCAGCGGAAGCGGGCGGCGCCCGCGCCGTTGTGGTCGCAGGCGACCCTCGGGTCCTGTGGCTCGCGCATCGCCCGCTGGATGGTCGAGGGCGCGTCCGGGTGCCCCATCAGGGTCTCCATCTGCGCCTGGAAGCCGAGTGCGAGCAGTTCGGTGCGGCGGTCCCCGGCGCGCGCCGCGAGCCGCGCGGACCGGGCGGCCTCCTCGCGGGCCTTGGTCATCTCGCCGTCCATCAGCAGGGCCCGCCAGCCGAGCTGGTAGCGCACGAGGGCGACCAGGCCCGGGTCGTCGCCCGCGTCGGCGAGCGCCTGCGGGAAGACGGCGTCGATCTCGGCCATGGCCTGTCCGGCGGAGTCGACGACGACCATCCAGGCCCGGACCCGTTCGGCGGGGGCGGTGGCTCGTGACAGCACCTGGCGGGCGATGTCCCGGGCGAGGTCGGTCTCCCCGGCGGTCAGCGCGTCCTCGGCCGCCTGGAGCCGCCGCTCGTCCGGCCCCGGCCGGGTGTCGGCCGGGGTGTGCCGGGCGGCGAGCAGTCCGAGCCCGACGGCGACCGAGGGGGCGCCGCGGTCACGGGCGACGGCCGCGGCCTCGCCGAGCCGGGCGGCGACGGCGGGGTCCGTGCCGGTGGTGGCCAGCGCCAGGTGCCGGGCGCGCTCGATGGGATCGGAGGCCGCGTGGGACAGGGCGGCGTGCGCGGCGCGCCGCTCCTGCGGGTCGGCCTCCGCGTACAGGGCGGCCGAGACCAGGGGGTGCGCGAAACGGATGCCCGGTGTCTCGCGTTCGGTGGCGAGGAGCCCGAGGGCGGCGGCCGAGGCCGTCTCGGCCTCGGCGTTCTCCCGGCCCGCGGCGCGCAGCAGGGACAGCGTCGGACGGGCTCCCGCGCTCGCGACCAGCAGGGTGCGGCGGGCCTCGGCGGACAGCATGTCCAGCCGGCTGAGGACGAGCGCGCGCAGCGACGTCGGTACGGGGAGGGGTTCGCCCGGACTCGGCCGGGTGGGGGACTCGGCGAGGGCGCGGCCCAGCTCCAGCGCGAAGAGCGGGTTGCCGCCGCTGGTGCGGTGGATGTCGCGCACGGTGGAGCGGGACAGACCGGTGTAACCGCGCTGCACGAGGAGCGCGGCGACCTGGGTCCGGGTCAGCGGGGCGACCCGCAGGGCGAGGGTCTCCGGGACAGACGCGCGTAGATAGCGGTCGTGGTCCTGTGCCTGGGGCTCGGTCTCCGTACGGACGGCGCAGAGCATGCGCACCGGTGTGCCGCCGAGCCTGCGGGCGGCGAAGCCGAGGAGTTCGGCGCTGGCCGGGTCGAGCCACTGGAGGTCGTCGGCGACGATCAGCACCGGCCCGCGCGCGGCGAGGGCGCGGAACGCCGACAGCACCGCGAGCCGCAGCGCCAGCCCGTCGCGCTGGAGGGTGGACTCGCCACGGCCGGTGAGCGCCGACTCCAGGGCGGTGCGCTGCGGGGCGGGCAGCCGGTCGGCTATCTCGTCGACGACCAGACCGAGGAGGTCGGCCAGAGCGAGGAAGGGAAGATGGGATTCGGACTCGGTGGCGGAGCAACGCAAGACGGTCCGCGCCGATTCGGCGCATTCCGCGGCCAGCGCCCGCAGAACGGTCGACTTTCCTATTCCCGCCGGCCCGTGCACGAGCACACTGCCACCCCCGGAGAGCTGTCCGCGGGCCGCCGCGAAGAGTTCCTCCCGGCCGATGACCAGGTCAGGGCGCGGTCTCGCAGGTTCCCTGAAGTCCCCTCGCACGGTCACCGCTCCCCTCGTGTGTCGTGTCCTGGCCAATATTAGGCAGTGTCTCTGCGAATTTCGGACAGTCCGGATGGTGAGGGAAATAACAGATGGTTCGCATACGTCATTTCACGGTCCGGACGATTGAATGGAAGGTGCCGTGGCGGCCGGTCCCTATGGCAGCACCCCGGCCCTGCGTGCGGCGACGACCGCCTCCAGACGAGTGTGCGCGCCCAGCCTGCGCATCGCCGAACGCAGATACCCCTTCACGGTCTCCGGACGGAGCCCGAGCCGCTCGGCGGCGGCCGCGTTGGTCGCCCCCGCCGCGACGCAGGCGAGGACGTCCACCTCGCGCGGAGCCAGCCCGACGGGGTGCGCGGCCTTCCCGGTCGGCGCCGCCGCGTCGGCCAGCCGGCCGCACGCGGAGAGCAGCTCGGCCCGCAGCCGCGGGTCGGTGATCCGCGGCGCCAGCGCCCGCAGTGTCCCATGTGCCTCGCGCACCTCCTCCCAGGCGGCGTCCCCCGCCGCCCCGGGCGCCGGGCCGGGCTCGCGGACGACGCCGAGCAGATCGTGCGCCGCGTCCCGGACGGCCAGCTCCTGTTCCACGTCCCGGGCCGCGGCGACGGCCGCTCCCAGCGTGCGGTCGCCCAGCGGCTGTGCCGTCCGCAGGGCGCCGTACAGCACACCGCGCACCCGGCGCCGTACGACGACGGGAACCGCGAGGACCGAACACAGCCCCTCCGTCGCCACCGCCACGTCGTACTCGTGGCTGATCTGCCGCGAGGCGGGATAGTCGCTCACCGCGCAGGGCCGGGCGAGGGCCACCGCCTTGCCGCCCAGACCGTTGCCCGACGAGACCGCGAGCGCGCTCAGCGCGGGCGTCGCCGTACCGCTCAGCTCGCTGATGCGCACCTGCCGTCCACCGGGGTCGACCAGGCCGCCGAAGGCCACCGGCAGCCCCGTGGCACGCCGCAGCCGCACCAGTGCCGCGCGCACTTCCACCGACCCGGCCGTGTCCGCTGCCACCTGCTCGTCCCTTCGTCGCGGGTACCCCCGTTCGGGGGTGGTGAGACCTGCATCACGGAATACACGATGGTAGGCGGCGGTCCGGCAACGAGGAGGACACATGACGGCGACGACGGGCAGGGCGGGGGAGTTCCGTGCCGCACGGGACTTCCTGCTGGAGCACCGCGCGGATTACACCACGGCGTACGAGGGCTTCAGCTGGCCCCGCCCGGAGCACTTCAACTGGGCCCTCGACTGGTTCGACGTCATCGCGCGGGACAACGACCGCACCGCCCTGCACATCGTGGAGGAGGACGGCGGACGTGTCGAGGTCTCCTTCGCCGAGATGTCCGAGCGCTCCGACCGGGTGGCCAACTGGCTGCGGGACCGGGGGGTGGGCGCCGAGGACCGCGTCCTCGTCATGCTCGGCAACCAGGCCGAGCTGTGGGAGACGGCCCTGGCCGCGATGAAGCTGCGTGCCGTCGTCATCCCGGCCACCCCGCTGCTCGGCCCCGCCGACCTGGCGGACCGGATCGAACGCGGCCGGGTGCGGCACGTCGTCGCGCGGGCGGAGGACACCGCGAAGTTCGACGCCGTGCCGGGGGACTACACCCGTATCGCCGTCGGTGCCGCGCGCTCCGGCTGGCACGCGTACGGGGAGACGGCCGGCGTCGACGCCGTCTTCGAGCCCGACGGGCCCACCCACGCGGACGACCCCCTGATGCTCTACTTCACCTCGGGCACCACCGCCCGGCCCAAGCTCGTGGAGCACACCCACGTCTCGTACCCGATCGGTCACCTGGCCACCATGTACTGGATCGGGCTGAAGCCCGGGGACGTCCACCTGAACATCTCCTCGCCCGGCTGGGCCAAGCACGCCTGGTCGAACCTCTTCGCGCCGTGGAACGCGGAGGCGACCGTCTTCCTGTACAACTACACGCGCTTCGACGCGGGCCGTCTGATGGCCGAGATGGACCGGGCCGGGGTGACCACCTTCTGCGCCCCGCCCACCGTGTGGCGCATGCTCATCCAGGCCGACCTGGGCCTGCTGCGGACCCCGCCGCGCGAGGTCGTCGCCGCGGGCGAGCCGCTGAACCCCGAGGTCATCGAGCAGGTCAGGCGCGCCTGGGGTGTCACCATCCGGGACGGCTTCGGGCAGACGGAGACCGCCGTCCAGGTGTCCAACAGTCCGGGCCAGCCGCTCAAGACCGGCTCCATGGGCCGTCCCGGCCCCGGTTTCCGCGTCGAACTGCTCGATCCCGTCACGGGCGCGCCCGGCGCCACGGAGGGCGAGATCTGCCTCGACCTGTCCGAGCGCCCGGTGGGCCTGATGACCGGCTACCACGGCGACCCCGACCGCACGGCGGAGGCGATGGCGGGCGGCTACTACCGCACCGGGGACATCGGCTCCCGCGACGCCGACGGCTACATCACCTACGTCGGCCGCGCCGACGACGTCTTCAAGGCCTCCGACTACAAGATCTCGCCCTTCGAGCTGGAGAGCGCGCTCCTGGAGCACGAGGCGGTCGCCGAGGCCGCCGTGGTCCCGGCCCCCGACGAACTGCGCCTCGCCGTCCCGAAGGCGTACGTCGTCCTCGCCGCCGGGTACGAGCCCGGACCGGACACCGCCAAGCTCCTCTTCGAGCACGTGCGCACGGTGCTCTCCCCGTACAAGCGCATCCGCCGCATCGAGTTCGGCGAGCTGCCCAAGACCGTCTCCGGCAAGATCCGCCGGATCGAGCTGCGCGAGGCCACGGCCGCCGGCTCGGACGCCGAGTACCGCGAGGAGGACTTCCGGTGACCGAATTCTCGTACGCGCACGGGACGGGCGGCACGGCGCTGCTCGGCGACACCATCGGGGCCAACCTCGACCGGGCCGTCGCCGCCTGGCCGGAGCGTGAGGCGCTGGTCGACGTACCCTCGGGCCGTCGCTGGACGTACGCGCGGTTCGGCGCGGCCGTGGACGAGCTGGCGTGCGCGCTGCTCGCCTCCGGAGTCGCCAAGGGCGACCGGGTGGGCATCTGGGCGGTCAACTGCCCGGAGTGGGTGCTCGTCCAGTACGCCACCGCCCGCATCGGCGCGATCATGGTGAACATCAACCCGGCCTACCGCACCCACGAGGTCGAGTACGTCCTGAACCAGGCCGGGATCTCGCTGCTGTTCGCCTCGCTGAGCCACAAGACCAGCGACTACCGGACGATGGTCGAGGAAGTGCGGGGAAGATGCCCGGAGTTGAGGGAGGCCGTCTACATCGGCGACCCGGGCTGGGACGCGCTGCTGCGGCGCGGGACCCCGGACCTGTACGAGGCACTGCACGTCCGCGCGGGCGAACTGTCCTGCGACGACCCCATCAACATCCAGTACACCTCGGGCACGACGGGCTTCCCCAAGGGGGCCACGCTCTCCCACCACAACATCCTCAACAACGGTTATTCCGTTGGCGAGTTGATCGACTACTCCGAGCAGGACCGGGTCTGCATCCCCGTGCCCTTTTATCACTGTTTCGGCATGGTCATGGGGAATTTGGCCGCCACCTCGCACGGCGCGTGCATGGTGATCCCGGCCCCGTCGTTCGACCCGGCGGCGACGCTGCGGGCCGTGCAGCAGGAGCGGTGCACCTCCCTCTACGGCGTGCCCACCATGTTCATCGCCGAGCTGAACCTCCCCGACTTCGCGGAGTACGACCTGTCCTCCCTGCGCACCGGCATCATGGCGGGCTCGCCCTGCCCGGTCGAGGTGATGAAACGGGTGGTCGCCGAGATGCACATGGAGGAGGTCTCCATCTGCTACGGCATGACGGAGACCTCGCCCGTCTCCCTCCAGACCCGCCGGGACGACGACCTCGAACACCGCACGGGCACGGTCGGCCGGGTCCTGCCGCACCTGGAGGTCAAGGTCGTCGACCCGGTGGACGGGGTGACCCGGCCGCGCGGCACCGCGGGGGAGCTGTGCACCCGCGGCTACAGCGTGATGCTCGGCTACTGGAACGAGCCGGAGAAGACCGCCGAGGCCGTCGACGCGGGGCGCTGGATGCACACGGGCGACCTCGCCGTGATGCGCGAGGACGGGTACGTCGAGATCGTCGGCCGCATCAAGGACATGATCATCCGGGGCGGCGAGAACATCTACCCGCGCGAGATCGAGGAGTTCCTGTACGCCCATCCGAAGATCGCCGACGTCCAGGTGGTCGGCATCCCCCACGAACGCTACGGCGAGGAGGTGCTCGCCTGCGTCATCCCGCGCGATCCGGCCGACCCCCTCACGCTGGACGAGCTGCGCGCCTTCTGCGAGGGCAGGCTCGCGCACTACAAGATCCCCAGCAGGCTGCGCGTCCTGGAGACCTTCCCGATGACGGTCTCGGGGAAGGTCCGGAAGGTCGAACTGCGGGAGACGTACGCCGAATAGGGGCCCGGGGCCCGGGGCCCGTGCCCGGTGGTCAGTCCGTGTCCGGTGGCCGGTCCGTGACGGCGACGAGTGCGTCGGCCGGGCTGTTCACCGGCCGGGGAGCGCCCGTGCGGTCCAGGACGAAGAGGGGGACGCCGAGGGCGTCGGCGCGGGCGCGGGCGTCCTCGGCGTACCCGGCCAGGGAGAAGAACACGCAGTTCGCCGACTCCGTCATGGCGGTCAGCCACAGGCACTCCACGTCGCGCAGCGTGGCCGGCCGCGCGGTGGGATCCACCTGCGCCAGGATGCCGCGGGCGGCGAGCCCGATCCCGGACGTGGGCCGCTGGTCGGCGCGCCGGATGTCGCGGTAGCCGAGCCGGCCCAGGCACAGCGCGGCGGCGGTGACGGCGTCGCGCGCGGTACGGATGGTGACCGGCCGGAGCGCCGGCCGTCCCTCCGCCGCACCCTCACGCGGGCCCCGCCCGCCACCGGACCCGGCCTCCCGGGTCCCGCCCGGGAGGCCCTCCGTGCCGGCGTCTCCGGCGTCCCCGGTGTCTCGTGCCGGGGCATCGGCGTCGGCCCTGTCCCGCGCGGGCTCCGCCGGGCGGGCGCCGGGCGCCGCGCCGGCCGTCCGCAGCGGGATGCGCAGCGTCGTCCCGCAGGGACAGCCCAGCTCGGGCCGGGGCCACTGGCTCTCGCGGCCGCAGGCGCCGCACCGGACCGTCGTCCATTCGTCGTCCCACGCACGGTGGGTGACGGGGCTCGCCTCCGCGAGGGGGTCGATCGGGGCCGTCACGGGCGATCCGCACGCGCAGGGGTAGGACGGTGCCGCGTACAGGTGCTCGCGACGGCAGGCCGGACACCGCACCGGCACGCTCTCGGCCATGGACCGCTCCAGGAACTCACGTCGGGTCAGCGCGTCCATCGTCCTCCTCCGGGCGGCGTCCGGCAGCGAAACGCCGCGACGCGCGAAGGTCCGCTCCGGCGCGCCGCCCACCCTTGACGCTCCCCGCCCCGGCACCTACATTGCTTCCAGATAGCAGAAGTAAGTTTCCGCAATGCGGAATTGAAAAGGGAATCCGCGGCTCTCCGCGGGGCGCGACGGGAGCGCGAGTCCGACGGCCGAAGCAGGAGTACTCCATGGCTCGTATGACCGCTGCCCGCGCGGCAGTCGAGATCCTCAAGCGCGAGGGCGTCACCGACGCGTTCGGCGTTCCGGGCGCGGCGATCAACCCCTTCTACGCGGCGCTCAAGGCGTCCGGCGGGATCAGCCACACCCTCGCCCGTCATGTCGAGGGCGCCTCGCACATGGCGGAGGGCTACACCCGCACCTGTGCCGGCAACATCGGTGTCTGCGTGGGGACTTCGGGTCCCGCCGGAACCGACATGATCACCGGTCTGTACTCCGCGAGCGGAGACTCGGTCCCGATCCTGTGCATCACCGGACAGGCGCCGACCGCGGTGATCCACAAGGAGGACTTCCAGGCCGTCGACATCGCCTCGATCGCGCGCCCGGTGACCAAGACGGCCGTCACCGTGCTGGAGGCCGCGCAGGTCCCCGGCGTCTTCCAGCAGGCGTTCCACCTCATGCGCTCCGGGCGCCCCGGGCCCGTCCTGATCGACCTGCCCGTGGACGTGCAGCTCACCGAGATCGAGTTCGACCCCGCGACGTACGAGCCGTTGCCCGCGTACAGGCCCGCCGCGACCCGCGCCCAGATCGAGAAGGCGTTCGGGCTGCTGGACGCCTCCGAACGCCCGCTGATCGTGGCCGGCGGCGGGATCGTCAACGCCGACGCAGCCGAACTCCTCGTCGAGTTCGCCGAGTTGACGGGGGTCCCGGTCGTGCCGACGCTCATGGGCTGGGGCGTGCTGCCCGACGGCCACGAGCTCAACGCGGGCATGGTGGGCCTGCAGACCTCGCACCGCTACGGCAACGCCACCTTCCTGGAGTCCGACTTCGTCCTCGGCATCGGGAACCGCTGGGCCAACCGCCACACCGGCGACCTGGACGTCTACACGGCCGGCCGGACCTTCGTGCACGTCGACGTCGAACCCACCCAGCTCGGACGGATCTTCGCCCCCGACTTCGGCATCGCCTCCGACGCCGGGGCCGCCCTGGAGCTCTTCGTCGAGGCGGCGAGGGAGCGGAAGGCCGCGGGCGCGCTGCCCGACCGCTCCGCTTGGGCCGCCTCGGCGCAGGAGAAACGGGCCACCCTCCAGCGCCGGACGCACTTCGACGACATCCCGATCAAACCGCAGCGCGTCTACGAGGAGATGAACAAGGCCTTCGGTCCCGAGACCCGGTACGTCTCCACCATCGGCCTCTCCCAGATAGCCGGCGCCCAGATGCTGCACGTCCACCGGCCGCGCCACTGGATCAACTGCGGCCAGGCGGGCCCGCTCGGCTGGACCGTCCCGGCCGCGCTCGGCGTAGCCAGGGCCGACCCCGGCGCCCAGGTCGTCGCCCTCTCCGGCGACTACGACTTCCAGTTCATGATCGAGGAACTGGCCGTCGGAGCCCAGCACAGGATCCCGTACGTCCACGTCCTGCTGAACAACGCCTACCTGGGCCTGATCCGGCAGGCGCAGCTCGCACTGGACATCGACTTCCAGGTCAACCTGGAGTTCGAGAACATCAACTCCCCGGAACTCGGCGTCTACGGCGTCGACCACGTCAAGGTCGTCGAGGGCCTCGGCTGCAAGGCGATCCGGGTCACCGACCCCGGCGAACTCGGCGCCGCCTTCGAGCGGGCCAAGAAGCTCGCCGCCGAGTTCCAGGTCCCCGTCGTCGTCGAGGCGATCCTGGAGCGCGTCACCAACATCGCCATGAGCAGGACGAACGACATCGGCGACGTGGTCGAGTTCGAGGAGGTCGCGACCGAGCCGGGCCACGCGCCCACCTCGATCAGGCCCCTGGAGGTCTGACGCGGCCGTCCGTCCGCGGACCCGGCCGGGCGGGCCTCCGGGTGACGGACCGGCCGGGCCCCCAAGTGACGGACCGTCCGGGCGCGTTGTTCCCAGGAGCGGACGCGTCCGGCATGCTCGCCCCATGCGGATGACCGTCCCCACCCCCCTCGGCGACATCGCCGTACGCCTCCTCGACCCCCTGCCCGGCGCCCGGCCGGCGGGGGCCCCGGACCCGTCCGACGCTCCCGCACTGCTGCTCCTGCACGCCAGCCCCGGGGACGGCCGCGACTTCGACGCCGTGCTGCCGGCCCTCGCCGACCGGTACCGCACGTTCGTCCTCGACTGGCCCGGGTACGGCGACTCGACCGCCCCGGAACCCGGGCGGATCACTCCCGAGGGCCTGGTGGAGGTCGCGGAGCGGGTGATCGACGCGCTCGCCGACGAGCAGGGCGTGCGGGAGGTCGCGGTGCTCGGCAACAGCGTCGGAGGCTATGTCGCCTGCCGTCTCGCCGAGGGGCCCCACGCCGCGTCGGTCACCGCGCTCGTCCTGGTCGACCCGGCGGGGTTCACCCGGCACACCGCGCTCACCCGCTGGTTCTGCCGCGAGGTGATGGGCCGCCCCGCCCGCGCCCGCAGGCTCGTCGTCCCGCTGGCCCGCGCCTATCTGGGCCGGCTGGGCACCCCGAGCGCCCGGGAGACGTACGCCCGGGCGCGCCGGCTGCCGCACGACGAGCGGAGGCTGGCGGTGCACTGCGCGCTCTGGCGCGGACTCGCCGCCCCGGACTTCGGCCTCGCGGACCCCGCCGCCCTGAGCCAGCCGATCCTGCTCCTGTGGGGGAACCGCGACCCCGTCGTCCCCGCCCTGCTCGACGGCCGCCGTGCCCGGCGCGTGCTCCCCGCGGGGACGCTGAGCGTCCGGCTGCCCACGGCCCACGAGCCGTACAACGAGCGGCCGGGTCTCTTCCTGCGGCACGTCCTGCCGTTCCTGGCGAACCCGCGGGCGGTCACCGTACACAGCCCCAGGACCCCCAGCCGGTCCCGCCGCCGGTGAAGCCGGCGCCGTCCCGCCGCATGATCCGAACGACGGGTCCCGGGGCAGGCGCGGCAGCGGCGCGGCGGCCGGGGCACCGCCCCGACCGCCGCGCTTCTGCTCATGGTGCTACCCCCGTGCCCCCGTGCTCCCCCCGTTCGGGACCCGCCGCCCCCGTGCCGGCGGGACCCCGTGTGCCGAGGATGTGCCTGATCCGGCGGCAGGTGAAGCCCCCGAGGCGGGGTTCAGAGGTTGATTTGAGGGTTCCGTAGGCGTTCTACGCCCGGTTGCGTACGCCCCGAAGGCCCTTCGCCGCCCGGCGCGGCGACCCGGCCGGGGCGCCGGACGCGCGGTCCGGGGCGCGCGGCCCTCATCCGTCCGTGTGCCCCGTGTGTTCCGAGTGCTCGGAGAGGCCGGGCCAGTCGTCCGGACCGCCGCCCTGCCACTCGATGATGTTGCTCTCCTCGACCTCGATCACGTCGAGGTCGACGTCCGCCTGGCGCAGGATCTCGACCACGTCGTCGAGGTGGTACGCGATGCCGAGCGCCCTGTCGCCCTCGGTGACCCGCCGCGAGCCGTCCAGCCCCGGCGTGTGCACCACGATCCTGGGGAATTCCATGCCGTCAGCCTCCATGGTCCAAGGCTGCTGGCCGCGGCCGGAATCCGCACCCGGAGCAGGCCCCGCGGTCCGGTACTCCCTTTCCGGGAGCCCGTCCCGACGGACGCGGATCCGGGTCGCGGCGGCGCCCGGGCGCGACAGGACAGATGTCGGCGCCGCCGCGGCCCGGACGTTCGGGGCGCCCGGTCAGACCCGGGCGCCGGAGAGCCGTTCGACCGCGCGCAGCAGCGCGGAGTGGTCCAGGCCGCCGTCGCCCTGCGCGCGCAGGCTGGCGACGAGCTGGGCGACCACGGCCCCCACGGGCAGCGCGGCGCCCACGGCGCGGGCGGCGTCCGTGACGATGCCCATGTCCTTGTGGTGCAGGTCGACGCGGAAGCCCGGCTCGAAGGCGCGGTTCAGGAAGTTGTCCTTCTTGCGCGCCAGCACGGTGGAGCCCGCGAGGCCGCCGCCGAGGACGTCGAGCGCGGCCCCCAGGTCCACGCCGGAACGCTCCAGGAAGACCACGGCCTCGGCGCACGCCTGGATGTTCACGGCGACGATCAGCTGGTTGGCCGCCTTCACCGTCTGGCCCGAGCCGTGCGGACCGCACAGCACGACGGTCCTGCCGAGCGCCTCGAACAGGGGCATCGCCTCGTCGAAGGCGGCCCGCTCACCGCCGACCATGATCGACAGCACGGCCTCGACCGCCCCGGCCTCGCCGCCGGACACCGGGGCGTCCAGGACGCGGACGCCCTTCTCGGCCCCGGCCTTCGCGAGGTCCACCGAGGTCTGCGGGGTGATCGAGGACATGTCGATCAGCAGCGCGCCCGGCCGTACGTTCTCCAGGATGCCGTCGGGGCCGTACGCGACGGCCTCGACCTGCGGGGAGGCGGGCACCATCGTGATCACCACGTCGGCGTCCCGCACGGCCTCGGCGACCGAGGCGGCGGCGGTGCCGCCCGCGGCGGACAGACGCTCCAGCTTGTCCCGCTCCAGCGTGTGGCCGGTGACGTCGTACCCGGCCCCGATCAGGTTCTCCGACATGGGCGAGCCCATGATGCCGAGACCGATCCACGCCACCTTGGGGAGGTCGTCGCTCATGAGGGTGCCTCTCTGCAGACTCCGCTGCGTCATCGGGGGCGCGGATCAGCGGGCGGCCCGGGCCCCGGCGGGCAGCCAGTCGAACGCCGACGCGCTCGGCCGGTCGCCCGGCTTGTACTCCAGGCCGACCCGGCCCGTGTAACCGGCCTCGGAGAGCCGGTCGAGGAGCGCTTCGAGGGGGAGCGCCCCGGTGCCCGGTGCGCCGCGGCCGGGGCTGTCGGCGATCTGCACGTGGCCGGTCCGGCCGGCGTGGGCGGCGATCACCCGCGGAAGGTCCTCGCCGTTCATGGCGAGGTGGTAGAGGTCCATGAGGAACCGGGTGTTGCCGAGGCCGGTCGCCGCGTTGACCTTGTCGACGACGGCGACGGCCGCCGCGGCGCTCACCAGCGGATAGTCCGGTGACTCCCGCGCGTTGAGGGCCTCGACGAGGAGGACCGCGCCGACCCTGTCCGCGGCCCGTGCCGCGAGGACCAGGTTCTCCAGCGCGAGCGCGTCCTGCTCGTCCGGGTCCACGCCGGCGACGCGGTTGCCGTACAGGGCGTTGAGCGCCGTGCAGCCCAGCGACCCGGCGAACTCGGCGGCCACGTCGATGTTGGCGCGGAACCTCGCGGACTCCTCGCCGGGCAGGGACAGGGCGCCCCGGTCCGGACCGGGAAGCCGCCCGGCGTAGAGGTTCAGCCCGGTCAGGCGGACACCGGCGGCCTCGACCGCCGTCCTCAGGGCGTCGAGCTCGGACCGCCCGGGAGCGGGCGAGCCGGTCCAGGGCCACCACAGCTCGACCGCCGTGAAACCCGCCGCCGCGGCGGCCGCCGGACGCTCCAGGAGCGGGAGTTCCGTGAAGAGGATCGACAGGTTGACGGCGAAGCGCTGGTCCGCGAATCCCATGGGGCGGTGCTCCCTTCCGTAGGGGCGGCCGTGCTGTCGGCCGGGCCGGTCGCCGGGGTTCTCCGTGGCGCGCCGGCCGCGATTTCGTATTCCGTATTGCGGAAAGTTTTTTCTGTCCAATGGAATGCTGTCGCCGGGGCGCAAGGGTTGTCAAGGGGGTGGCGGAAAGCCGGGACCGTGGCCCGCTCCCGTCGCAGGGGGCTTGCCGGGGCGTCCGTGGCGGGCAGTAGGTTGAGCCCGTGCGATTGAGAGTGGAGTCCTGTGGCGTGGCTCTGACCTGTGCGAACGCGCACTGACTTGCCCTGACCTGCGGAAATGCTCCTCGCTCGTTTGCGTTGCTTCGCAGTGTTTTCCGGGTGTGTGCCCTGCAGTAGGCAGTCGCAGTAGCCCTCGGCTCGATCTGGGAAAGCGGAGCCTGTGAACCGTTCCGGGTTCGGTAGGGGCTCGATCGTTTGAGAGCCGAAACGGCCTAGGGTCCGTCTTCAAACGGATCTTGCCCAGAGTAGGAATGACGCGAGATTGACCGCTGCCTCGTAGGAGGTGGCGGTCTTGTCATATCTGGTG
>NZ_JBHYPZ010000016.1:0-97556 GCF_042746485.1 Streptomyces sp. NPDC058751
ATCACCGATCGCCTTCGAGAACGCCTTCCACCTCACACCAACTACGCTGACACCAGCCGCATAACCCGTGTTCAGGATCTGGGGTCAAGGCCCGTGTCGATCAGGCTCACTGCATGGTCGTGCCAACCAGCAACCACCGCATAGTTCCACCCGGCAACTAAGGCGACCTCGGCCGCAGCGGCGAACTTGACCTCGTCCTCAGGCTCGATCCGTGCTGAAGGCCGCACGTCGATGAGCCACGGCGTGTCATCGGTCAGCAGAAGATAGTCCGGGGTGTGCTGGACACTCCCGTTGGCGCTGTGGAACCGCAGACGGAACGGCTGAGCAAGAGCCTCCAGTAGAGATCCCGAGAAGTCCGATGCCAGAAGGAGGAGTTCCTCCTCGAAGCTCTCGAAGCCATGGTGACGGTCGGTACTGACCAGGTACCCAAGACCGGGACGATGCCACTGATCGGTACGCCAACTGAAGCGGCGCACAGGAACACTCGAGAGCACGTCGACTTGGTCCAGGTCCCTAACGGCACAGCCGACCAACGTCCGCCCGAAGCGCCACGCCGTAGTCCAACGGGCGGTCCAGTCCGGCGGCATGACCAGTTGACTGATGGCATCAGCTGAGATGGCATGCATTCGGGCGAGATCGTGCAATGTCGAGGTGTCCGACCAGGGGACAGTAGCGCTCGATGCGCCAACTGGTGCGTGATCGAGCAGCGGGGACTGGGGAGCCACGTCTCTGCCTTACATGCCGAGAGTGCGATGGAGAATACGAAGATCATCTTAAGGGTCTTCGGATCTCCGTCGTGCCCATCGCGCCGACTGCCAGCAGGGGCAATGCGGCATCCGTGTTGGAGGGCCTCAGGGAGACGGTTCGACGTGCTGTGTCCCTTTGACCGATCCGGCGAAAGGTGACTGTGCAACTGGGGGCGCCCAGGCCGGACATGCGGCGCCTTGCCGTAGTGGTCTGAGCGGGTCAGAGCGGCAGTTTCCGTGATGCGCTACAGCAGCAGCGTCGTTGACGACCAGGGAACCGGGGACCCGCCTTTGAGGGAATGATCCAGCGGCGCTCTGGGGAGGATCCGGGGTGACGTCGTGGTTGGGGATGTGCTGATGCAGGCAGCCGAGGAGGGAGGGGGCCTTCTTGCGGCGCAGGGTAGGAAGATCTGTGAATCTGTACCGATGTGCCAAGAATCCTCGGCAGAAAGCTCCCCACACTGCTGAAGCTGGTTGGCAAAAGTGCAGGTCAAAGCGATGCTCCGGAGACACCTAGCGGCTGTGGTCACAGCCCTTGTGACCACGGACGTCGGTTGTCACGTACCGAGGACGGTCGGCACCCGGATTCGGTGGGATCGAGTCCCGGGTGCCGACCGACGGGGGCAGGAGCCGGTCATAGCCGCGCGGCCGTGCGGATCAGGCCGGCCAGGGCGAGGGAGCGGCTGTGGGCGGGCCAGACGATGTGGGTCACGACGGGAGGCGCGTCGGTCAGGGGGACGGCCGTGTGCTCGGCCCACAGCCAGGAGCGGGCGGAGTCGGGGACGACCGCCACGGTGCGTCCGAGGGCGATCAGCTGGGCCAGTTGTGTCTGGTTGTGGATCTCGGGGCCCGGGCCGGGGGCGTAGGTGCCGTGGGTGGGCCAGCGGGCGAGCGGCAGATCGGGGACGTCCCTGACATCGGCCAGGGACAGGGTCTCGCGGGCGGCGAGGGGGTGCCCGGCAGGCAGGACGGCGACCTGTCCCTCGGTCGTCAGCGCCTCGCTGTCGAACCCGGCGAGGGAGTTCCACGGCGTGTGCATGAGTGCGACATCGGCGCGTCCGTCGCGCAGCAGCTCTTCCTGCTCGCAGATGCCGCACGGCAGCACCTCGATCTCGGCGCCGTCGGGCTCGGCCGCGTAGGCGTCGAGAAGTTTCCGCAGCAGTTCGTGGGACGCGGCGGCCTTCACCGCGAGGACCAGCCGACCGCGGGGGTCGCCGGGGCCGTCGGCGCCGCCGGCGCGCCGGGTGCGGCGAGCGGCGGCAGCGGTCGCGTCGAGGGCCGCCCGGCCCTCGTGCAACAGCACCTCTCCGGCGCCGGTCAGACGGACACCGCGGCGGTTGCGCTCCAGCAGGCAGACCCCGAGGCGCCGTTCGAGCTGCTGGATCGCCCGCGACAGCGGCGGCTGGGCCATGCCGAGGCGCTCGGCGGCACGCCCGAAGTGCAGTTCCTCGGCGACCGCCACGAAGTACCTCAACTCGCGGGTCTCCAGGGTCTCCACGGCCGCAGCATACGCGGTGATACCCGGCAGGTATGACAGGGCACCGTATCGGTGTTGGCCGCGCCACTCGTCCGCGAGCCAGCATCATCAGCATGAGCGAAACGAGGATCGCGCTGGTGACCGGCGCGAACAAGGGCATCGGGTACGAGATCGCGGCCGGGCTGGGCGGCCTCGGGTACCGCGTGGGCGTGGGAGCCCGCGACGCGGCCCGACGCGAAACCGCCGTCGGGAAGCTGCGCGCCGTCGGCGTGGACGCGTTCGGGGTACCGCTGGACGTGACGGACGACCGGAGCGTCACCGATGCCGCGAAACTGGTCGAACGGCTGGCCGGGCGCCTGGACGCCCTGGTCAACAACGCCGGCGTCTCGGGCGAGATGGGCCCGGGGTGGGTGCAGGACCCGACCGCGCTCGACCTGGAGGTGCTCCGCACGGTCGTGGACACCAACGGCATGGGTGTCGTCCGGGTCACCAACGCGATGCTGCCCCTGCTGCGGCGCTCGGCCTCGCCACGCGTCGTCAACGTCTCCAGCAGCGTCGGCTCCCTGACCCGGCAGGCGGACCCGGACATCGAGATCGGCCCGATCATGGCGGCCTACGCGCCGTCGAAGTCGTTCCTCAACGCCCTCACCGTGCAGTACGCCCGGCAGTTCGCCGGTACGAACATCCTGATCAACGCCGCCTGCCCGGGCCTGGTCGCGACCGACTTCACAGGCTTCCAAGGGCCCCGCACTCCTGAACAGGGCGCGGCGACGGCGATCCGGCTCGCCACGCTGCCCGACGGCGGTCCGACCGGTTCGTTCTTCGAGGACGACGGCGTCGTCCCCTGGTGATCACGAGCGCGCCGTGGATTCCGCGGAAACCGGATGCGCACGGTCACCTCGTCGGACGTTGCGAGCTCGGCCGGGGCCGTCACGCGTGTTTCCCATCGAACGTCAGTACCGAGTAACTTCGCACGTGCGTATGCGTGGTTGAGGGTGTCGGCGTGACGGGGGTTGCGTGGTGGCGGGGTATCGGCCGACGGATTGGCACGTACTGGACCTGGAGCGGGATCCGACGCCGGGGGATCCGGTTCGGGTGAAGTCGCTCGCCAGGAGTCTGCACGGCTTCGCCGATGACGTGCAGGACGTGTTGCGGTTGGTGAAGGGGATGGCGGAGGAAGACGCCGTCCTGACGATGGCGGGCAGGACCGCGGGGGTGTTCCGGGACGAGTTCTCCGGTGTGCCGAAGGATCTGAAGAAGCTGAAGAAGTCGTACGACCTGGCGGGTGACGCGCTGGCGGCGTACTGGCCGAAGCTGGAGCGTGCGCAGGCCCTCGCGGACAAGGCCCTGGCCGACGGTCGGGAGGCCCGGGCCGATCTGTCTTCCGCCAGGTCCCGTCTCTCGTCGGCCGAGTCGTGGGTCACCCACGCCAACAAGGAAGCCGACAAGTACAAGGACGACAAGGGCGCGGGCAAGGACGTGCCGAAGCCGGACGAGGCGAAGGTGCGCGCGGCGACGCGGGACGCGCAGAGCGCCAAGGCCGCGCACATGTCGGCCCAGTCGGACGTGACGTCGGCGCGGAGCGCGTTGGACGCGGCGAAGAAGATGGCCGCGGATGCCCGTCGGATGCGTGAGGAAGCGGCGGGTGAGGCGAAGCGCAAGATCGATGAGGCGTCCGACGCGGGGATCCGGAACCGCAAGTGGTACGAGGAGGTCGGGGACTGGTTCGTCGACAACTGGGACACCATCGTCACCGTCTGCAAAGTGGTCGTCGCCGTCCTGGGGATCATCGCGATGATCATCGGTGGGCCGATTCTCGGGACGATCGTGCTGATCGCCGCGCTGGTCGTCCTCGCGGACACCTTGAACAAGTACGCCAAGGGGCAGGCGTCGCTGTGGGACGTGGCGTTCGCCGCGCTGGACTGCATACCCGGCATGAAGGGCCTGACCACGCTCGGGGGTCTCGCCAAGGGACTCAGGTCGCTGGGCAAGCTGGGGCTCAAAGGCATGGTCAAGGGCCTGAAGACCGGACTGCGCAGGGGCGCGGACGACGCGGTGGCCGCCGGCAAGCCCGCCAAGGGCCGGTGCAAGAACGGCGACCCCGTCGACATGGTCTCCGGTGAGATGCTCATGACCCAGACGGACGTGCTCCTCCAGGGAGTGCTGCGTCTGGGTGTGGCGCGAACTCATGTGTCGACCTACCGCTGTGGGCGCTGGTTCGGGCCCTCGTGGGCATCCACGCTGGACCAGCGCCTGGAACTCGACGACGAGGGAGTGCTGTTCGCGACGGAGGACGGGATGATCCTGGTCTATCCCGTACCGGTCGGCGCGGACGCCGTCATGCCGGCGGAAGGCCCGCGGTGGCCCCTGGCCCGGGACCGCGAACGGCCGGGAGCCATGCACGTCACCGACCCGAGGACGGGTCTGACCCGTCACTTCGCCCCGGTCGGCCGGAACCAGAGGCACGACACCGCGTTCACGCTTCCGATATCGGCCCTCTCGGACCGCAACGGGAACCGTGTCGACTTCGACTACGACTCCTCCGGCACCCCGACCGCCATGCGGCACTCCGGCGGCTACCACGTGATCGTCGAGGCGGACGGCGCGCGCGTGACGGGGCTCGGGCTCCGCCGCTCCGACGGTGGGTCGACCCCCCTGGTGCGGTACGGCTACAAGGACGGACGCCTCACCGAGATCTACGACTCCAGCGGCCTGCCGTACAGGCTGACCTACGACGGCGACGACCGGATCACCTCCTGGACCGACCGCACCGGGGACTGGTACCGCTACGAGTACGACACCTCCGACCGGGTCGTCAGGGGCACCGGCGTGGACTCCGTGCTGAACTGCGTCATCGCCTATGACGAGGAGGAACGCACCACGCGGTACACCGACTCCCTCGGCCGCAGCACGACGTACCGCCACAACGAGCGGCTCCAGCTCGTCTCCACGACGAACGCCCTCGGCGAGTCGGTGACCGCCGAATGGGACCGGTTCGACCGCCTGGTCTCCCAGACCGACCCGCTCGGCGGGACCGTCCGCTACCGGCACGACGCCGCCGGCAACGTCACCGCCGTCGTCCGTCCCGACGGGACCTCGGCCGAGGCGACGTACGACGAACTGCACCGGCTGGTGCGGGCGGTCACCCCGGGCGGAGCGGTCTGGCGGAACGTCTACGAGGGCGCCGACCACGTCGCCACGATCGGCCCGACCGGTCTGGAGACCCGGTACGCCTACGACGAGCACGGCGGCCTGGTCGCCGCCACGGACCCGGCCGGCCGGACGAGCCGGGCCCGCTGCGACGGCGCGGGGCTGCCCGTGGAGTTCACCGACGTCCTGGGCGCGGTGACCACGATCGAACGCGACGACTTCGGCAGGGTGTCCGGCGTCACCGACCCGCTCGGCCGCACCACGCGCCTGGGCACGACGGTCGAGGGCCGGACCGTGTGGCGTCAGGGCCCCGACGGGCACCGGGAGACCTGGGAGTGGGACGCGGAGGGGAATCTGCTCGCCCAGACCGACCGGGCCGGACACGTCACCTCCTTCACGGTCGGACCCTTCGGCCAGGTCGCGGCGCGGACGACGAGCGACGGCACCACCCTCTCGTTCGGCTACGACACCGAGCTGAACCTGCTGAGCGTGACGGATCCGCACGAGCGGTCCTGGCGGTACACGTACGACGCGGCGAACCGGCTGATCGAGGAGAGCGACTTCACCGGCCGGACCCTCACCTACCGGCCGGACGCCATGGGCACGCTCGCGTCCCGGACCAACGGCGCCGGCGAGACGGTGGAGTTCGGCCGTGACGCACTCGGCCGGCTCACCGAGCTGCGGCACGACGGCCTCTCGATCCGCTACACCTACGACGCGGCCGGGCGTGTGGTGCGGGAGAGCGGTCCGGAGGTCACCGTCGAGCGGGAGTACGACGAGCTCGGCCTGCTGCTGTCCGAGACCGTCGACGGCAGGACCACCCGCTACGCGTACGACTCCCTGGGACGCCGAGTCCTGCGGCGCACCCCCACGGGCATCGAGTCCACCTGGACGTACGACGGCGCCGGTCGTCCCACCGCGCTCGACACCGACGGACACCGCATCACGTTCGGGTTCGACGCCTTGGGGCGGGAGACCGAGCGGGGGCTGCCCGGCGGCGTCACGCTCGGCCAGTCCTGGGACACCGCGGGCCGGCTCGGAACCCAGCACCTGGTGCGCGGTTCCGCGGGCACGCTCCTCCAGCGGCGTGAGTACACCTACCGGCCCGACGGCATCCCGACCGGCATCGAGGAGCTCACCGGGGGAGAGATGCGGTTCGGCCTCGATCCGCGCGGCCGCGTCACGACGGTCGACGGACGGGGCTGGACCGAGCGCTACCGGTACGACGAGGCGGGCAACGTCAGCCGCGCCACGCTCCCGGGGACGGACGACACCGACGCGGACCGCACCCACGCCGGCGGCCGGATCACGCACCGCGGCCGCACCCGGTACGAGCGGGACGGCGAGGGACGCGTCGTGCGCTCCGTGCTGCGCCTCCTCAACGGGCAGCGGCGGACGCAGACGTACACGTGGAACAGCCGCAACAGGCTGACCGGGACGACGACCCGGGACGGCGAGCGCTGGACGTACCTGTACGACTCCCTCGGGCGGCGCGTGGCGAAGCAGCGACTCGACGACGGGGGAGCCGTCGCCGACGAGATCCGCTTCTCCTGGGACGGTACGAGGCTCATCGAGCAGGTGACCCGCGCCGGCCGGGCCACGTCGTGGGACTACCGCCCGGGCGGCCACCAGCCGGTGGCCCAGCTCGACCGGCCCGGCGCCGACCTGGACGCGTGCTTCCACGCCGTCGTCACCGACCTGTCGGGCGCTCCGTCCGAACTGGTCTCCGCCGACGGCGAGGTGGCCCGGCAGCCCCGCACGACCCTGTGGGGCGAGCGGCTCCCCGAGCGGTTCCAGGGCGCCGGCACCGGGGAGGTCGAGTGCCTCCTGCGCTTCCCCGGCCAGTACGCCGACCGGGAGACCGGGTGGCACTACAACTACGAGCGCCACTACGACCCCGCGACGGCGCAGTACACCAGCCCGGACCCGCTCGGCCTGGCCGCCGGTCCCAACGACAGCGCCTACGTGCCCAATCCCTACCGGTGGACCGACCCGCTGGGCCTGTCCTGGCAGGACCCGAACAACGGCATGCGGTTCGGGCGGGACCCGGCCCTCCCCGAGGGCGAGCGCGAGTACACGCGCGACAATCAGTACCCTTCCGAATACCGGACGTCCACCCACGACTACATGGTCGAGAACTACACCGACGAGGGCCGGGCGCTCGGAGGAGTACCGCGTGACGCGAACGACGTGAGGATCCCGCGCGACCAGCTCACCTGGCGCAACGGCAACGACGAGCTGATCTGGGACCCGACCGCCGAGAACCCGAAGCCCTTCAACCGGACGGTGACCTACGAGCATCTGGACCCGGTGGTCCAGCACTGGAACCGCGAGGGACGCTTCAGCGACAGGGCGGCGCGCAACGGCTTCTACAACAACACGGATCATCTGGAACCGATGGACTGGAGCGAGAACTCACGCGGCGGCGGCCGTATGACGGACACCTACATCCAGGAAGTCGGCGAGGGCTACTCATGCACCTGATCGTGGAGGAATCATGGACATCCGTGCCGTAGTGAGCGGCTTCCGCAACGTGGAGCCGCTTCCCGGCCCGGCGGACGCCTGGCACTGGTCACCCGCTCCGGGGATCGACTTCGCGGGCGCCCTCTCCGCGGACGGCCGGCGGCTGCTCCAGCTCAGTGCCCGCAATTCGTACGACCAGGAACTGGCCGTCGCCACACTGGAGTTCGCGCGCGAGCACGAGGAGGACATCTTCGCGGGCCATCCCCATCTGGGCACGGCCGGCGGATTCGCGGCGCCCGGGGGAAGGCGGTTCGACGTGGTGGCGGGGGTGGGGCCGCAGGTGCACGGCTTCTACCGGGTCGAGAATCCCGACCTCACTCCGCACGTCCGCCTGACGTTTCCCGCCCATTCCTGCGAGTTCTCCGGGGACGAGACCCTCGAAGAGGCCGTCTCCCGGTACCGCATGCTCAAGATGAACAACTTCGACCGCGAGCCCCTCCCCTTTCTCAAGATGCGCTACGCCAACACGCGCACCCGGGGCCGGAGCGGCAACCCCGGACGCGGCCTGACCGAACCGAAGCGCCTGCTGGAGGAGCTTCGGCTGATGGAGGGCGGTGAGGGCAGCTTCGTCGAGTTCGAGAACCGTCACGGCAAGGTGTGGCGGGTCGAGTGGCACGGAGCGTGGTTCATCGCGGAATGGGAGACACCGGACGGCCGGCCCCGCGAGATCGGGGGCGACGACCTCCTGTCGTTCGCGCGGAGCCGGCTGACCGAGTAGGCCGGGCCGAATCCCCCGGGCCGTCGCTTCCCTTTCCCGCACACCGCTTCCTCGGACGTGCGCTCGCGCGGTTCGGCCGTGGTTCACTCGCAAAGCTGACGGCTCATGGAAAGCTGCAGGTCACACCGGAAAACCTCGGGGCGCCCGGTTGCCCGGCCGGTCCGGATCGTCCACCAAAGGATCGAGCGTCGTGTCTTCTCGTCGAGTCGTCGTCATCGGTGGCGGGGTCATGGGCTCGTCCGCCGCGTGGCGGCTTGCCGCCCGGGGTGACCGCGTCACCCTGCTGGAGCGCTTCCCGCCCGGCCACGACCGGGGCAGCTCGCACGGCACCTCGCGGATCTTCCGGCTGGCCTACGCAGACCCCTTCTACGTCGGTCTCGCCGTGCGGTCGCTGCCGCTGTGGCGACGGCTGGAGGAGGAGACGGGACGGCAGGTGCTCACCCTCACCGGAGCCGTCGACCACGGCCCGGCCGCCACGACCGGGGCACTGTACGAGGTGCTGACCGCCGCCGGACACCCTGCCGAGAGGCTGGCCCCGGAGGAGGTCGCCGAGCGCTGGCCGGGGCTGCGCGCCGACACCGGCGCGGTCTTCCACCCGGAGGCCGGACGCCTGCACGCCGACGAGGCGGTCACCGCCTTCCAGCAGGCGGCGCGGGCGCACGGCGCGGAGATCCGGCACGGCGTCCGGGTGACCGGGCTGTCGGTGCACGGCGACGCCGGGGTCCGGGTGGTCACGGACACGGAGGAGGAACTGCGCGCCGACGCGGTCGTGGTCGCGGTCGGCGGCTGGGCGCCTGCAATGCTGGGCGGCGGCACCGCTCCGCCGGTCGGCGGCGTACCGGCGCTGCGTGTCACCCAGGAGCAGCCCGCGCACTTCCCCGCGGCGGACGCGCTCGCCTGGCCCAGCTACATCCACCACCCGGGTGCCGCGCTGCCCGTGGACGGCCTCACCGCGGACGGGGTGTACGGACTCGGCAGCACCGACGGCGTCAAGGCGGGCTTCCACGGCGTCGGCCCGGTCGTCGACCCCGACCGGCGCGACCGCACCCCGGACGCCGCGGTCCTGAGGGAGCTGGCGGCGTACGCCGAGCGCTGGCTCCCCGGCGTGGACCACACCGCGCCCGAGGCCGTGACCTGCCTGTACACCACCACCCCCGACCACGACTTCGTCGTCGACCGGCAGGGCCCGGTCACCGTGCTGGGAGGGTTCTCCGGGCACGGCTTCAAGTTCGCGTCGGTCATCGGCGAGCTGGCGGCCGCGCTGGTACGCGGAGAGCCCGGACCGAGCCGGTTCGCGCTCGGACGCCCGCGTCCCACGAGCCGCTGAACCGTTCCCGAAGACGGGGCGCCCGGGCGGTGTCGGAGCCTTCGCCACCGAGGGGCGGCAAGCCCGGCCGGCCGCGGGAGAACGGCCACGTTCGGCGTCGGCATCCGCGAATTCTCCGGGGACGCCATGACGGACGAAGCGCAACAACACGCCGGGGGGCCTCTGCTGAACCTGGGCTGCCTGATGCTGCTGGTGGTGCTCGGCGGTCTGGCGACGATGCTGTACGGCCTGGGAGTGCTGGTCTTCGGCGACACCCCGGCCTCGTCCGCCGCCACCGTTCTTCTCGCGGGTCTGGCCCTCACGGTCCTGGGGTCGCCGGCCGACTCCGGGACTTCTTCCACCGCTTCTGTGAAATGGCCCGTTCCACCGGCCGTACGGGACATCGCCGCGGCCGCGCCTGCCGTCAGACGGCCGTGCCAGTCCGGGTTCGGCCGCGGCGAGCCGCCGTGAGAGCCACTTGCCGCTGCCGAGCCGGTGCCCGCCCGCCAGCGGGGCCGGTTCGGAGGCGCGCCGCAGCGGGTCGGCCACGATGTATGTCCGCTCCAACGGGTCGGCGCAGCCGCGAAGGTCGTCCAGGCCGTCGGTGAGCGCGTACCGCCGGTCTTCCAGTTCTGCCGCCGACGCGGGAGGAGGCCCCGCTGCCAGCCGTTCCCGGGATTCCGCCTGCAGTGCGGCTCCGAGCCCGTCGGCCTCGGTCCGGACGAACAGTTCCACCGGCCGGCCCTCGTGCACCAGGCTCTCCCGGAAGGGAGCGGGCGGGCCGGACAGCAGCACCACTATGTCCAGGTCGGAGGTGTGCGTGCGGCGGTGCGCCAGTACGCTGCCGGCCAGGAAGGCGGCCCGGGCCTCGGGGAAACGGTTCCGCACCAGGTCCCTGGCGATCTCCATGTGATCCGTCGCGCCAGTGTGGCGCTGTCCGCCGACACGGGGCACCACGCCCCGGCCGGGCAGGTACGGCCGGGGCGTGGTGCCCCGGACCGTCCCTCCGGTGGAGCGGGGCCGCACGCAGGCGTCGGCAGGCCGGCCCGGAGCCGAACCCCGGCTCCAGCGGCGGCGGTTGCCGGCTGGTGCCGTCGCGGGGCACGTACGGGACGCCCTGGCTCTCGCGGCCGTCAGACCGGAAGCCGTTCCAGCACCCCCGCGAAGTCCGTCCCCGGCGGCAGGGTTCCGAAGGCCAGGCCCCGGTCCCCGGCCAGCCGGGACGCACAGAAGGCGTCGGCCACCGCGGGCGGGGCGTGGCGGACGAGCAGGGACGCCTGGAGGACGAGCGCGGCCCGCTCGGCGACCCGGCGGGCGCGCAGGGGAGCGTCCTCGGTGAGGACGAGTTCGCCGCGCAACTCCCGCCAGGCGGCGTCCAGTCGGTGGTCGGCGCCGGTCGCCGCCCCGATCTCCGCGCGGAACGCCTCCAGCGATTCGGGCTCACGCGTGAGCGCGCGCAGCATGTCGAGGGCGCTGACGTTGCCGGAGCCCTCCCAGATGCTGTTGAGCGGGGCCTCGCGGTACAGCCGGGGCATGCCGGACGCCTCGTCGTAGCCGTTGCCGCCGAGGCATTCGAGGGCTTCGGCGACCGCGGCGGGCTGGCGCTTGCACACCCAGTACTTGCCGACGGCCGTGGCCAGGCGCAGGAAGGCGCGCTCCCGGCCGTCGCCGCGCTGGGCGCGGTCCGCGGCGCCGGCCAGCCGCAGGGCCAGGGTGGTGGCGGCCTCCGACTCCAGGGCCAGGTCGGCGAGGACGTTGCGCATGAGCGGCTGGTCGATCAGCCTGGCGCCGAACGCGGAGCGGTGGCGGGCGTGGTGGGCGGCCTGGGCGAGGGCCGCGCGGGTACCGGCGGCGGAGCCGAGCACGCAGTCCAGGCGGGTCATGGTCACCATCTCGATGATGGTGCGCACACCCTTGCCCTCGGTGCCGACGAGCCAGGCCACGGTGTCGTCGAACTCGGGCTCGCTGCTCGCGTTCGAGCGGTTGCCGAGCTTGTCCTTGAGCCGCTGGACGCGGAAGGTGTTGCGGCTTCCGTCGGGGAGCACGCGCGGGACCAGGAAGCAGGAGAGCCCGCCGGGCGCCTGCGCGAGGACGAGGAACAGGTCGTTCATCGGGGCGCTGGTGAACCACTTGTGGCCGCGCAGCCGCCAGGTGCCGTCGCCCCGCTCGACCGCGGTGGTGGTGTTGGCGCGTACGTCGCTGCCGCCCTGCTTCTCGGTCATGCCCATCCCGGCGAGCAGTCCGGGCTTCTCGGCAGGGGTCCGCAGTCCGGGCTCGTAGACGCGGCTGGTGAGCAGGGGCTCGTAGGTCTCGGCGAGCTCGGGGGAGTGGCGCAGGGCGGGGACCACCGCGTACGTCATGGAGACGGGGCACAGATGGCCGGGCTCCAGCATCGTGGCCAGCATGAAGCCCGCGGCCCGCGCGACATGGGCGCCGGGGCGCTCGTCGGCCCAGGCGGCACCCGCGAGGCCCGCGCTCACCGAGGCGTCCATCAGCGCGTGGTACGCGGGGTGGAACTCGACCTCGTCCACGCGATGGCCGTAGCGGTCGTGGGTGCGCAGTTCGGGCTCGTGGCGGTTGGCCTGGTCCGCCCAGGTCTGCGCCTCCGCGCCGGCGACGTACCGGCCGAAGCGGTGGAGCTCGTCGAGGTGCCAGGAGGCCCCCTCGCGGCTCACCCCCTCCAGCAGCACGGGGTCGGCCGCGGCGTCGTGACCTGTCAACGGCGGCGGCTGGTTGGTCACTTCGTGCGTCACGGCGGTGGGACGGCTGAGCGCCGTGGTGGTCACGGACATGCGGAACCTCCGGTGTGCGGGTCGGCGGGGAAGGGCGGGGAAGGCTGGAAGGCCGGGTATGCGGTGCCGGGGACCGCTCGTCGGTGCCGGCCCGGAACCGGACCCGGCCCCGGTGCCGTCCTCCGGCCGCCGGAGCGCGAAGCCCTAGGGCCTGTCGTCAAATTCCCGTCGTCGCCCGAAGGGCGGCCTCGCGGCGTCTGGTGCGTGCTCTCGGCGTGCCGGGCGGAAGTCCTCGTACTGGACGTACTGGGGCTTTCGCCCGGTGCGGCGAGTGGGGGTCCCCCCTGCTCGAAGAGCTAGGGGGAGTGCCAGGCGTCGCGAGGCAGGCGGGAATTTGACGACAGGTCCTAGGCCGCGGGAGCGCCCGCGCACCGCAGGGCCATGGCGGTGAGCTCCGCGAGGAGTTCGTCGGCGGTGTGCTCGGACGGGGCGCCGAGCGGGTCCACGAGAACCTCGCCGACCGCGCCGGTGAGCGCCGCGGCGGTGATCTCGCCGTTCTGGTCGGGCAGCAGGCCCTCCGCCATGCCCTGGCGCACCACCTCGGCGAACAACGCGCGGTAGCGGCGCCGGAATGCGAGGCGCTCGGCGCCCACCGCGGCCTCGGCCGGGGCGGCGAGCAGGGCGTACGCCAGCCCGCGGTTCTCCAGGGCCCGGCGCGCGAACACCTCGATGCCGCGGGCGAGCCGTTCGACGGGGTCGCCCTCGCCGCCCAGCACCTCGCCGAGCACCTCCACCTCGCGGCCCGCGGCGCGCCGGAACACCTCGACGGCGAGTGCCGCCTTGGACGGGAAGTGCTGGTACACCGAGCCGGCCGAGATCCCGGCGGAGTCGGCGACGGCGGTCACCGACGCCTGGGCCCAGCCCACCTCGGCGACGACCGAGGTGGCGCGGGCGACGAGGTGCTCCCTGGCCGCTTCGAGACGGCGGAGCTCGGAAGGGGTCTTGCGGTAGGCCATGGAAGAAGTGAACCATCATTCAGAGCTTCCGGCCAGAGCCCGTTCCTCCCGGCGCGCACGTCGTGGAGGCGGCGTGCGCGCCGGGAACGCGCGCTTCTCCCTGTCGTGGTGCGCCCACGCGCCGTACCGCGGGGAGCGCGCCGCCGTGATCCGGCGCCACGTGTCATGGGCACCACGGCGCGCTGTGTTCCCGCACGGCCGCGCCGGCACCTCCCGGCCGGAAACAATCTCCCGGACGTGTCACGGCTCGGCCCCGGCTCGCCTCCGACGCCGTACAAAGTCGGCAGATAGCTCGTCATACTGGACGAGGCCGGGGGCGGGCCCGGGGCCGAGCACGACGGGGGCGATCACACGAGATGGCGGAGAGCAGGCTGATCCAGGGCCGGTACCGGCTCCTCGATCCGATCGGGCGCGGCGGCATGGGCGAGGTGTGGCGGGCGCGGGACGAATCGCTGGGCCGCCAGGTGGCCGTCAAGTGCCTCAAGCCGCTCGGCCCGCACCACGACCCGTCCTTCACCCGCGTCCTGCGCGAGCGGTTCCGCCGCGAGGCCAGGGTGGCCGCGGCCCTCCAGCACCGCGGAGTGACCGTCGTCCACGACTTCGGCGAGTCCGACGGCGTGCTGTACCTGGTGATGGAACTGCTGGAAGGGCACAACCTCGGCCAGCTCCTGGAGGAGAACCGGCACCATCCGCTCGCGGTCGACGACGTCGTCGACATCGCCGACCAGGTGACCGCCGCGCTCGCCTACACCCACCGGCAGAGCGTCGTGCACCGCGACCTGAAGCCCGCGAACATCATGCGGCTGACCGACGGCACCGTGAAGATCTGCGACTTCGGCATCGCCCGCCTCGGCCACGACATCGGGTTCACCTCACGGCTCACCAGCACCGGCGTGGCGATGGGCACCCCGCACTACATGTCGCCGGAACAGATCAGCGGCGCGGAGGTCGACCAGCGCAGCGACCTCTACTCCTTCGGGTGCGTGCTCTACGAGATCGCCACCGGAGCCCCGCCGTTCGACCTCGGCGACTCCTGGGCCATCCTCGTCGGCCACCGCGACACCGTGCCCGAGCCGCCCCGCAGCCACCGGGCCGACCTCCCCGAGTACCTGGAGCGGATCATCCTCGACCTGCTCGCCAAACGGCCCGAGCAGCGCCCGCGGGACGCCGGCGAGATCGCCCGCCGCATCACCGCCGGGCGGACCGCGCCGCTGTACGTGCCGACCGTGGTCGCCCCGGCCCCGGCGCACCCAGGCTCCGGACGCCGGCCCGCGACGCCGGCGCCGACGCCGGCATTCCCGTCCGGACCCGGGCGGCCACCCTCCCGGACACCCGGGCTGCCGTCCTGGACCGAGGGCATGACCACCGGCCGCAAGGCCACCGGCACGGGGCGGCGCGGCACCCCTCCCGACGCGTCGGCGGGCCTCACCGGCGAGTGGACCGCCCGTCCCTCCACCGCCGTCCCGCCCCTCCCCGGCCACGGAGGGCGACCCGCTCCCACGGCGCAGGCGATCACCGCCCTGACCGGGCGGCACAACGCAGGGCTGAGCCTCGGACGGCTCGGCCGGTGGGCCGAGGCGGGCGAGGTCCACCGCTCGGTCGCCGCCGAACGGGAGAGGCTGCTCGGCCCCGACCATCCGGACACGCTCGCCAGCCGCTACGAGATCGGCTTCACCCTCAGCCGCACCGGACACCCCGGCGAAGCGCTCGGCGAGTACGCGCGTGTCGCCCAGACCAGAGAGCGGGTGCTCGGCGTCGACCACCCCGACACCCTGGCCGCCCGGCAGGAAATGGCCTACGTGCTGGGCCAGTTGGGCCGTCACCTCGAGGCGCACCAGGCATACACCTCGGTGCTCGCCGCCCGGGAGCGCGCGATGGGCCCCGACCATCCGGACACCCTGCGCTGCCGCCACAACCTCGCCTTCAACCTGAGCAGGCTCGGACGCCTGGAGGACTCGTACCGCATGGCGGCCGAAGTCGCCGCGGCCCGGGCCCGGGTGCTCGGTCCTGCCCACCCGGACACCCTCGTCACCCGCTACGAAGTCGCTTACGCGTTAGGCCAGTTGGGGCGCTGGGCCGAGGCGCTGCACACCTACCAGGAGGTGGCGGGCGCCCGTGCCCGGGCGCTCGGCCCCGACCACCCGGACACGCTCGCCGCGCGCTACGAGGTGGGCATCAGCCTCGGCAGACTCGGCCGCAGCGCACAGGCGCTGGAGCTGTACCGCGCGCTCGTCGGCGACCGCACCCGCGCACAGGGCGCCACCCATCCCGAGACCCTGCGCGCCCGGCACGGCCTCGGCGTCAACCTCGGCCGCCTGGGCCGCTGGGAAGAAGCCCTCGCCGAGTCCCGTGACGTGTGCGCCATCCGTGAGCGCTCCCTCGGCGCCGACCACCCCGACACCCTCGTCAGCCGCCGCGAGGTCGCCGTCGGGCTCGGCTGGCTCGGACGCTGGGCCGACGCCCTCACCGAGTACCGGCGCGTCGCCTCCGCCCGTGAGCGGGTGCTCGGCGTCGACCATCCCGACACCCTCGCCGGCCGCACCGACGAGGCCCACTGCCTGGAACAGCTCGGGCACGGACGGGAAGCGGCGGAGCTGTACCGCAGGGTGGCCGCCCTGCGGCAGCGGCGGGCGGCCCGGGGAGGCTGACCGCCGGGGCCGCCCGCCGTCCAGCGTTGTCCCGCGTTCCTCCACAGGGGCAGAAAAAATTTTCGCCGGTGATGTCGAGAACCCGTGGCCCGCTCCGTCCCGGAGGTGAACGCGACCAGAATGGCCGTATCAGTACGGAGGAGATCACGATGGCCAAGTACCTGCTTCTCAAGCACTACCGGGGCGCCCCGGCCGCGGTCAACGACGTGCCCATGGACCAGTGGAAGCCGGAGGAGATCTCGGCCCACGTGCAGTACATGAACGACTTCGCGGCCCGGCTGGAGAAGACCGGCGAGTTCGTCGACGGCCAGGCGCTCGCCCCCGAGGGACAGTGGGTCCGGTACGACGGTGAGGGGCGCCCGCCGGTCACCGACGGCCCGTTCGCCGAGACCAAGGACCTCATCGCCGGCTGGATGGTGATCGACGTCGACAGTCACGAGCGCGCCGTCGAGCTGGCCGGGGAGCTGTCGGCCGCCCCCGGGGCGGGCGGGAAGCCGATCCACGAATGGCTGGAGGTGCGCCCGTTCCTGACCGCACACCCCACCGTCACGGAGTGCCTCGGCCATGGATGAGGCCCTCCTCAGGAGCCTCACGCCCGGCGTGCTCACCGTCCTCGTCCGCCGCGGAGCCGACTTCGCGGCGGCCGAGGACGCCGTGCAGGAGGCTCTTGTCGAGGCGGTCCGCGCCTGGCCCGCCGACCCGCCGCGGGACCCCAGGGGCTGGCTGATCACCGTGGCCTGGCGCAAGTTCCTCGACGCGACCCGCGCGGATGCCGCCCGCCGCCGGCGCGAGGACCTCGTCGACGAGGAGCCCGCGGCCGGACCCGCGAGCGCGGTGGACGACACGCTCCAGCTCTACTTCCTGTGCGCCCACCCCTCGCTGACCCCGTCGTCCGCGGTCGCGCTCACCCTGCGCGCCGTCGGCGGGCTCACCACCCGCCAGATCGCCCGCGCCTACCTGGTGCCCGAGGCGACCATGGCACAGCGCATCAGCCGGGCCAAGCGCACCGTCTCCGGGGTCCGGCTCGACCGGCACGGTGACGTCGCCACCGTGCTGCGCGTCCTCTACCTGGTCTTCAACGAGGGCTACTCCGGCGACGTCGACCTCGTAGCCGAGGCCATCCGCCTCACCCGGCAGCTCGCCGCTCAGATCGACCACCCCGAGGTGGCGGGGCTGCTCGCCCTGATGCTCCTCCACCACGCCCGGCGTGCCGCCCGGACCGCGCCCGACGGCAGCCTGGTGCCGCTGGCCGAGCAGGACCGCGGCCTGTGGGACACCACGGCGATCACCGAGGGCGTCGCGATCCTCCAGGCGGCCCTCGCCCGCGACCGGCTGGGCGAGTTCCAGGCCCAGGCCGCCGTCGCCGCCCTCCACGCCGACGCCCCCACCGCCGAGGAGACCGACTGGACGCAGATCGTCGAGTGGTACGACGAACTCGTGCGGCTGACCGACAGCCCCGTCGTCCGCCTCAACCGCGCGGTGGCCGTCGGCGAGGCCGACGGGCCGCGCGTCGGCCTCGCCGCGCTCGCGGAACTGGACGACTCGCTGCCCCGCCACACCGCGGTGGCCGCGTACCTGCACGAGCGCGCCGGCGACCTGGCGAAGGCGGCACGGCTGTACGCGGAGGCGGCGCGCAAGGCGCCCGACCTGGCCGAGCGCGACCACCTGACCCGCAGGGCCGCCCGCCTCAACACCCGCCCGGACCGCTGACGGACCGGTCCGTACGGGTGCCGCCGCCTGCCGCGCACCCCTGGCCGACGTAGATCACCACGTGCTACGAAGAGGCATGCCTGTACACGAGGGACATGACGTCGTGATCGTCGGCGGAGGCCACAACGGACTGGTCGCCGCCGCCTATCTGGCGCGGGCCGGCCGGTCGGTGCTGGTGCTGGAACGCCTCGGGAACACCGGCGGCGCAGCCGTCTCCACCCGGCCCTTCACCGGGGTCGACGCACGGCTGTCGCGCTACTCGTACCTGGTCAGCCTGCTGCCCCGGAAGATCGTGCGGGACCTGGGCCTCGACTTCCGGGTCCGGGGCCGGACCGTCTCCTCGTACACGCCCGTGGAGCGCGACGGACGGCCCACCGGCCTGCTCGTCGGCGGCGGCGAGCGGCGCACCCGCGAGGCGTTCGCCCGGCTGACGGGGTCCGAGCGCGAGTACGGGGCGTGGCAGCGCTTCTACGGGATGACCGGCCGCGTCGCCCAGCGGGTGTTCCCGACGCTCACCGAACCGCTGCCCACCCGCGAGGAGCTGAGGGCGCGCGTCGACGACGAGGACGCCTGGCGGATCCTCTTCGAGGAGCCGGTCGGCAGGGCCGTCGAGGAGTACTTCGCCGACGACCTCGTGCGCGGTGTCGTCCTCACCGACGCGCTCATCGGCACCTTCGCCGACGCCCACGATCCCTCACTGCGGCAGAACCGCTGCTTCCTCTACCACGTGATCGGCGGCGGCACCGGAGCCTGGGACGTGCCCGTCGGCGGCATGGGCGCCCTCACCGACGCGATCACCGGCGCGGCGCGCGCGGCGGGCGCCGTGATCGAGACCGGCCACGAGGTGCTGCGGATCGACACGGACGGCCGGTCCGCCGAGATCACCTACCGGACGGCCGACGGCGAGGGCGTGGTCGCCGCCCGTCACGTCCTCGTGAACGCCTCGCCGCAGGAGCTCGCCCACCTCACGGGCGACGAGCCGCCGGCCCCGGCGGAGGGCGCGCAGCTCAAGGTGAACATGCTGCTCAAGCGGCTGCCGAGGCTCCGCGACACCGCCGTCGACCCGCGCGAGGCGTTCTCCGGGACCTTCCACATCGCGGAGGGGTACGAGCAGCTGGCGGCCGCCCACGCCCAGGCCGCGGCCGGTGAGCTGCCCGCGGCGCCGCCCTCCGAGATCTACTGCCACTCGCTCACCGATCCCAGCATCCTCGGCCGGGACCTGGCCGAGCGGGGCTACCAGACGCTCACGCTCTTCGGCCTCCACACGCCCGCCCGGCTCTTCGAGCGGGACAACGACGCCGTGCGCGAGGAACTGTTGAAGTCGACGCTGGCGCAGCTCGACGCGCACCTCGCCGAACCGCTCGCCGACTGTCTGGCCACCGACGCGGACGGAAGGCCCTGCATCGAGGCGAAGACCCCGCTCGACCTGGAGCGGGACCTGCGGCTGCCGGGCGGGAACATCTTCCACCGCGACCTCGCCTTCCCCTACGCCCAGGAGGGCACGGGCCGCTGGGGCGTGGAGACCCGGCACGCCAACGTGATGCTGTGCGGGGCGGGCGCGGTGCGCGGCGGCGGGGTGAGCGGGGTGCCGGGGCACAACGCCGCGAAGGCCGTACTGGAGTCCCTGGCAGGGGAGGGCTAGACCGAAGGCCGCCGTCAGGGCGCGCGCCCCTGCCGGGAGCGGGCGCGCCCTGTGCGTGGGGAAGCGCGTGCTCCCGCCGGGATCGGGCGCGCCCCCGGGAAAGCGGCCGTTCCCGGCAGGAGCGGGTGCATCCCGTCAGGGTCGGGCGCGCCCCGGCCCGGAGGGCACCCGCCACCCCGCGGTCAGTCCTCGGAGGCCACCCAGCCCTCCGCCGCGATCCGCCCGGCGTCCGCGGGTCTCGACCCGTCGAAGAGGACGCGGCCGCCCGACTCGACCCGCGGCGCGTCGACGTACGCGCCGCGGCCGACGTACAGCCGGTCGGTCGTGTACCGCCAGCGCAGGGTGAGCGCCGTGGCGCCCGGCAGGCCGGCGTCCAGCCGGTGCCAGGCGCGCCCCGACCACCCGGTGGCCGTTCCCGCCGGATGATCCAGCGGGTCCTCGGGCCGCCGCCGGGTCGTGAAGGGGACCGGCCGCCAGGTGGCGCCGTCGTCGGCGGACGACTCCAGGGACAGGACGTCCGACCCGGGTTCGGTGTCCCACCACAGCGCGCAGCGGAGCCGGGCGGGACCGGCGGTGGTGTCGAGGGCGGGCAGCGTCAGGGTCGCCGTTGTCGCGCTCGCCATCCCGGAGAACCAGGACGTACGGCCGTGCGCCGGACGCACCGCGACGGCCCGCGCGAGGTTGTTCCCGGCGGCGACCCGGGGAGCGGATCCGGATCGCCAGTTGCGCACCGGGTGGACGGAGTTGCCGAGGACCACCAGGAAGGAGTCGGTCGTCGGGTCCAGGACGAGCGAGGTGCCGGTGAAGCCGGTGTGCCCGGCGGTGCGCGGAGTCGCCAGCGCGCCCATGTACCAGTGCTGGTAGAGCTCGAACCCGAGGCCGTGCTCGTCGCCGGGGAAGGCGGTGTTGAAGTCGGTGAACATCAGGTCCACCGACTCGGGCCGCAGGACGCGCGCCTTGCCGTAGGCGCCGCCGTTCAGCAGCGTGCGCCCGAGGACGGCCAGGTCCCAGGCGCTGGAGAAGACCCCGGCGTGCCCGGCGACCCCGCCCAGGGAGTACGCGTTCTCGTCGTGGACCTCTCCCCACACGAGCCCGCGGTCCAGTCCCGACCACGGCGGCCGGGCGTCCTCGGTGGCGGCGATCAGCGGCTTCCAGGAGGCGGGCGGGTTGTAGCGGGTGCGGTCCATGCCGAGGGGACCGGTGACCTCTTCGCGCAGCAGGGTGTCGAGGGTCCGGCCGGTGATCCTCTCCAGGACGAGCTGGAGCGAGATCAGGTTCAGGTCGGAGTACAGGTACGCGGTGCCGGGCGGGGCGACGGGCTTCTCGTCCCAGAGGAGCTGGAGCTTCCCCTCGCGCGTCGGCGCCTTGTACAGCGGGATCCAGGAGCGGAAACCGGAGGTGTGGGTGAGCAGTTGACGGACGGTCACGTCCTGTTTGCCGCCGCCCGCGAACTCCGGGAGGTACGAGGCGACGGCGGCCTCCAGTTCCAGGGCGCCGCGTTCCAGCTGCTGCACCGCGAGGACGGAGGTGAACAGCTTGGACACGGAGGCGAGGTCGTAGACCGTGTCCCTGGACGCCGGGATCTGCCGCTCGGCGGGGAACTCCACGCCGGTGTCGGTCTTCTCGTCGTACGCCGCGTAGCGCACGGCCGCGCCGATGGGCTCGTGCAGGGCGACGGTGCCGCCCCGGCCGGCCAGCAGGACGGCCCCGGCGTACCAGGGGTGCCGGGGCGAGGGGTCGAGGAACGCCTGCGCGTCCGCGACGAGTCGGCGCAGGTGGCCGGCGAGCAGTCCGGCCTGCCGGGGCGTGCCGTGCCGCAGGGTCCGGTGGCCGTCCCCGGCGGAGGCCGCCGCCGGGCCCGCGGGGAAGGGGGCGAGGGCCACCGCACCGCCCGTCGCCAGTACGGCTCTGCCCCACTGACGGCGGGTCAGCCCGCCGCCGGCCCTGCCCTGTGTGCCTTTCGCGGAGTCCTTGACGCCTTCGGTCATCGGGAAGCCTCTCGCTCGCGTCGCCTGAAAGCATCTTTCCGGGTCTGCCGTGCCGGGTGAAACTTTCCCGTCAGGCGTGGGCGTGTCAACCCCGCCGGAGGGGCGGCGCGATATCTGACGGAGTATCAGAAAAGGCCTTCCCTCGTCCGGACGTCTGCGGCATCCTGCGCCCATGCAGACGGAGCTGAGCAAGGAACTGGGAGTCGAGCACGCCGTCTTCGGCTTCACGCCGTTTCCCGCCGTCGCCGCGGCCATCAGCCGCGCGGGCGGGTTCGGTGTGCTCGGCGCGGTCCGCTACACCGCTCCCGCCGACCTGGAGCGCGACCTCGACTGGATCGAGGCGAACGTCGACGGCAGGCCCTACGGCCTCGACGTCGTCATGCCCGCCAAGAAGGTCGAGGGCGTCAGCGAGGCCGACGTCGAGGCGATGATCCCCGAGGGGCACCGCCGGTTCGTCGAGGACACCCTCGCCAAGTACGGCGTCCCCGGACTCGCCGAGGGGGAGGCGTCCGGCTGGCGCATCACCGGCTGGATGGAACAGGTCGCCCGCGGCCAGCTCGACGTCGCCTTCGACTACCCGATCAAACTGCTGGCCAACGCGCTGGGTTCACCGCCCGCCGACGTCGTCCGGCGCGCCCACGAGAAGGGGGTGCTCGTCGCGGCCCTCGCGGGCAGCGCCCGGCACGCGCGCAAGCACGCCGAGGCCGGCATCGACATCGTCGTCGCCCAGGGCTACGAGGCGGGCGGACACACCGGGGAGATCGCCTCGATGGTGCTCACGCCCGAAGTCGTCGACGCGGTGGGCCCGTTGCCCGTCCTGGCGGCGGGCGGCATCGGCAGCGGACAGCAGGTGGCCGCCGCGCTGAGCCTCGGCGCCCAGGGAGTGTGGCTCGGATCGGTCTGGCTGACCGTGACGGAGGCCGACATGCACTCACCGGCCGTCACCCGCAAACTGCTCGCCGCCGGCTCCGGCGACACCGTCCGCTCCCGCGCCCTGACCGGCAAGCCCGCACGCCAGTTGCGCACCGAGTGGACCGACGCCTGGGACGACCCGGACGGCCCCGGCGCGCTCCCCATGCCGCTCCAGGGACTCCTGGTCGCCGACGCCGTCTCCCGCATCCAGAGGTACGAGGTGGAGCCGCTGCTCGGCACGCCGGTCGGGCAGATCGTCGGCCGGATGAACAGCGAACGCTCCGTCCAGGAGGTCTTCGACGACCTGACCCGGGGCTTCGAGCGCGCCGTCGACCGCATCAACCGCATCGCGGGCAGGGGAGAGCAGGCATGACCACAGCACCCAACGGTTTCTGGGCCCAGGCCACCGCCGATCCCGAGCGGGTCGTCCTGGTCACCCCGGACGGCGAGGAGTGGACCGCGGGGCGGCTGCACGCGGCGGCCAACGGCCTCGTCCACGGACTGCGCGCCGCCGGCCTCGAACGCGGCGACTCCTTCGCGGCCGTGCTGCCCAACGGCGTCGAGTTCCTCGTCTCCTACCTCGCCGCCTCGCAGGCGGGCCTCTACCTCGTCCCCGTCAACCACCACCTCGTCGGGCCCGAGATCGCCTGGATCGTCTCCGATTCGGGAGCCAAGGTCCTCATCGCCCACGAACGGTTCGCCGACGCGGCCCGGCACGCCGCCGACGAGGCGAAGCTCCCCCCGGCACGGCGGTACGCCGTCGGCGAGATCGAGGGCTTCAGGCCGTACGCCGGACTCCTCGACGGACAGCCCGCTTCCGCGCCCGCCGACCGCACCCTCGGCTGGGTCATGAACTACACCTCGGGCACCACCGGCCGCCCGCGCGGCATCAGGCGCCCGCTGCCCGGCAAGCTCCCCGAGGAGTCGTACCTCGGCGGCTTCCTCGCCATCTTCGGCATCAGGCCGTTCGACGACAACGTGCACCTCGTCTGCTCCCCGCTCTACCACACCGCCGTCCTCCAGTTCGCGGGCGCCTCCCTGCACATCGGCCACCGGCTGGTGCTGATGGACAAGTGGACGCCCGAGGAGATGCTGCGCGTCATCGACGCGCACCGGTGCACCCACACCCACATGGTGCCGACCCAGTTCCACCGGCTGCTGGCCCTCCCCGACGAGGTGAAGTCCCGCTACGACGTCACCTCCATGCGGCACGCCATCCACGGCGCCGCCCCCTGCCCCGACCACGTGAAGCGGGCCATGATCGCGTGGTGGGGCGAGTGCGTCGAGGAGTACTACGCGGCCAGCGAGGGCGGCGGCGCCTTCGCCACCGCCGAGGACTGGCTGAAGAAGCCCGGCACCGTCGGCAGGGCCTGGCCCATCAGCGAACTCGCCGTCTTCGACGACGACGGCGACCGGCTGCCGCCCGGTGAACTCGGCACCGTCTACATGAAGATGAGCACCGGCGGATTCTCGTACCACAAGGACGAGGGCAAGACCCGCAAGAACCGCATCGGCGACTTCTTCACCGTCGGGGACCTCGGTCTGCTCGACGAGGACGGCTATCTGTTCCTCCGCGACCGCAAGATCGACATGATCATCTCGGGCGGGGTCAACATCTACCCGGCCGAGATCGAGGCGGCGCTGCTCTCCCACCCCGCCGTCGCCGACGCGGCCGCCTTCGGCATCCCGCACGACGACTGGGGCGAGGAGGTCAAGGCCGTGGTGGAGCCCGCGCCGGGCCACGAGGCCGGACCGGCCCTCGCCGCGGACATCCTCACCCACTGCGAACGGCAGCTCGCCGGCTACAAGCGGCCCAAGAGCGTCGACTTCATCACGGCCATGCCCCGCGACCCCAACGGGAAGCTCTACAAACGACGGCTCCGCGACCCCTACTGGGAGGGCCGCGCCCGGACGATGTGAGACCGGCGGCGCGCGGTGCCCGGAGCGGACCCGGGCACCGCCGCACCGCGGACGTGCCCGTACGGCGCCCGTCCCGCCCGTGTGCGGTGACTTGACCTCCTCCTTCCCTGGACCGAGGATCATGTGACATGACGCCTGGACACGGCAGTACGGTCGACGGGGTGCTGCGGCGCAGTGCCCGGCGCACACCGGCGCGGCGCGCCGTCGACTACCGGGAGCGCTCCTGGACCTACGCGGAACTGGACGAGGCCGTCTCCCGCGCGGCGACCGTCCTCCTCGACGAGGGGCTGTCCCCCGGGGACCGCGTGGGCGCCTACGGCCACAACTCGGACGCCTATCTGATCGCCTTCCTCGCCTGCGCCCGGGCGGGACTGGTCCACGTGCCCGTGAACCAGAACCTGACCGGCGACGACCTCGCCTACATCGTCGGCCAGTCGGGAAGCGCCCTGGTCCTGACCGACCCCGACCTGGCGGACCGGCTCCCGGAAGACGTACGGACCCTGCCGCTGCGCGACGCCGACGGCTCGCTCCTCCTGCGGCTGGAGGCGGCACGCCCGTACGACGGTGAGGAGCCGCGCGGCGACACGCTCGTGCAGCTCCTCTACACCTCGGGCACCACGGCGCTGCCCAAGGGCGCGATGATGACGCACCGCGCCCTGGTGCACGAGTACCTGAGCGCGATCGCCGCGCTCGACCTGAGCGCCGGGGACCTGCCCGTGCACTCGCTGCCGCTCTACCACTCGGCGCAGATGCACGTGTTCCTGCTGCCCTACCTCGCGGTCGGCGCCTCGAACACGATCCTCGACGCGCCGGACGGGGACCGGATCCTCGACCTGATCGAGGCGGGCCGCGCGGACAGCCTGTTCGCCCCGCCCACGGTGTGGATCGGCCTGTCGAACCGCCCCGACTTCGACGGACGCGACCTGAGCGGCCTGCGCAAGGCGTACTACGGCGCGTCGGTCATGCCGGTCCCCGTCCTGGAGAGGCTGCGCGAACGGCTGCCGAAGCTGGCCTTCTACAACTGCTTCGGCCAGAGCGAGATCGGCCCGCTCGCCACCGTCCTCGCACCGGACGAGCACAAGGGCCGGATGGACTCGTGCGGACGCACGGTGCTGTTCGTGGACGCGCGGGTCGTCGACGAGGACGGCGAGGACGTGCCGGACGGGACACCGGGCGAAATCGTCTACCGCTCACCGCAGTTGTGCGAGGGCTACTGGGACAAGCCCGAGGAGACCGCCGAGGCGTTCCGCGACGGCTGGTTCCACTCGGGAGACCTCGCCGTGCGCGACGCCCACGGGTACTTCACCGTGGTGGACCGGGTGAAGGACGTCATCAACTCCGGCGGTGTCCTGGTCGCCTCGCGCCAGGTCGAGGACGTGCTGTACACCCACGAGTCGGTCGCCGAGGTGGCCGTCGTCGGGCTCCCCGACGAGCGCTGGATCGAGGCCGTCACCGCCGTCGTCGTGCCCCGGGGCGAGGTCGGCGAGGACGAACTGATCGCCCACGCACGCGAGAGGCTCGCCCACTTCAAGGCGCCCAAGCGGGTCCTGTTCGTGGACGAACTGCCGCGCAACGCCAGCGGGAAGATCCTCAAGCGGGAACTGCGGGACCGCTTCGGCCGGGCGTAGCGGACGGGGCCGCGGGGATGTCAGGTACCCCGCGGCCCCGCCCGCGTCGGTCAGGCGCGCGGGCGCAGGTCCACGATCCGCTTCAGCTTGCCCACCGACCGTTCCAGGGACTCCGGTTCGACGATCTCCACCGTGACCGAGACGCCGATCCCGTCCTTGACGCCCGCGGTGATCGCCCGCGCCGCGGCCTCGCGCGTCTCGGGGGTGGCACCGGCCCGGGCCTCCGCGCGTACGGTGAGGGCGTCGAGGCGGCCCTCGCGGGTCAGCCGGAGCTGGAAGTGCGGGGCCACGCCCGGTGTCCGCAGCACGATCTCCTCGATCTGCGTCGGGAAGAGATTGACCCCGCGCAGGATGACCATGTCGTCGCTGCGCCCGGTGATCTTCTCCATCCGGCGGAAGACCCGCGCCGTGCCGGGCAGCAGCCGCGTAAGGTCCCGGGTCCGGTAACGGACCACGGGCATGGCCTCCTTGGTGAGCGAGGTGAAGACGAGTTCGCCCTCCTCGCCGTCCGGCAGCACCTCGCCCGTGAAGGGGTCGACGACCTCCGGGTAGAAGTGGTCCTCCCAGACGTGCAGACCGTCCTTGGTCTCCACGCACTCCTGGGCGACACCGGGGCCGATGACCTCCGAGAGCCCGTATATGTCGACCGCGTCGATCGCGAACCGCTCCTCGATCTCGCGGCGCATCGCCTCGGTCCACGGCTCGGCCCCGAACACGCCGACCCGCAGCGAGGTGCTGCGCGGGTCCACGCCCTGGCGCTCGAACTCGTCGAGCAGGGTCAGCATGTACGAGGGGGTCACCATGATGATCTCGGGCTTCAGGTCCTGGATCAGCTGGACCTGACGTGCCGTCATGCCGCCGGACGCGGGGATCACCGTACAGCCGAGGCGTTCCGCCCCGTAGTGGGCGCCGAGCCCGCCCGTGAACAGCCCGTAGCCGTAGGCGATGTGGACCTTGTCGCCGGGCCGGCCGCCCGCCGCGCGGATCGAACGGGCCACCATGTCGGCCCACATGGACAGGTCGTTCTCCGTGTAGCCGACGACCGTGGGGCGGCCGGTCGTCCCGCTCGACGCGTGGATGCGCCGGATGCGGTCCTGCGGCACGGCGAACATCCCGTACGGGTAGTTCTCCCGCAGGTCCGCCTTCGTCGTGAAGGGGAACCGGGCCAGGTCGGCGAGCGAGCGGCAGTCGTCGGGGCGCAGCCCGGCCTTGTCGAAGGATTCCCGGTAGAAGGGGACGTTCTCGTACGCGTGGCGCAGCGAGGCGCGCAGCCGTTCCAGCTGGAGCGTCCGCAGTTCCCCGGTGTCCAGCCGCTCGCCCGTGTCGAGCAGGCCCTTCGAGTCCGTCGAGCCCGCCATCGCGCCCTCTCCCTCGCCGAGCATGTCATTCCGGACGACCGATCATTCGGTCGTCCTGTTCGAACAGTAATTCAGGTGCCCACCGTCGACGCAAGGGTTCAGCGGTGCTTTTCGCGGAGCGGGAACGGGGACGGTCCGCAGCTCAGCGCACCAGGGCGGGCCGTTTGGGGTCGAACTCCCATCCGGGAACCAGCCGGCGCATGGCGACGGCGTCGTCCCGGTCGCCGAGCGCCTCCTTCAGGTACAGCTCGTGCGCTGCCAGCAGCCGGTCCACGTCCAGCTCGACGCCGAGGCCGGGGGCGTCCGGCAGCGCGATCTCGCCGTCGACGATGCGCGGCGGGTCGACCGTGAGCCGCTCCAGGCCCTCCTGCCAGATCCAGTGGGTGTCGAGGGCGTTGTACGGGCCCGGCGCCGCGGCCCCGCAGTGGGTGACCATGGCGAGCGAGATGTCGAAGTGGTTGTTCGAGTGGCAGCCCCAGGTCAGGCCCATCGCGTTGCAGAGCTGGGCCACCCGCACCGAGCCCCGCATGGTCCAGAAGTGCGGGTCGGCCAGCGGGATCGAGACCGACTGGAGCGCCAGGGCGTGGGTGAGCTGCCGCCAGTCCGTGGCGATCATGTTGGTCGCCGTCGGCAGTCCCGTCGCCCGGCGGAACTCGGCCAGGACCTCCCGTCCCGAGTACCCGTCCTCGGCGCCGCAGGGGTCCTCGGCGTAGGCGAGCGTGCCGGTCAGGGGCCCGCACAGCTCGATCGCCTCCCGCAGCGACCACGCGCCGTTGGGATCGAGCGTGACGCGCGCCTCGGGGAAGCGGTCCTTGAGCGCGCGTACGGCCCGGACCTCCTCGGCGCCTTCCAGGACTCCGCCCTTGAGCTTGAAGTCCCGGAACCCGTACAGCTCGTGGGCGGCCTCGGCCTGCCGGACGATCGCGCCGGGTGTCAGCGCCTCCTCGTGCCGCAGGCGGTACCAGTCCACGTCCGCGTCGCGCTCGCGGACGTACGGCAGGTCCGTGCGGTCGGGGTCGCCGACGAAGAAGAGGTAGCCGAGCACCCGCACCCGGTCCCGCTGCCGCCCGTCCCCGAGGAGGGCGGCGACGGGCACGTCGAGGTGTTTGCCGAGCAGGTCGAGGAGGGCCGACTCGACGGCGGTGGCGGCGTGGACGGCCGTGCGCAGGTCGAAGGTCTGGGCGCCGCGGCCGCCCGCGTCGCGGTCGCCGAAACGGTTCCCGATCTCGCGCAGGACGCGCTGGTGGTCGCCCAGCTTCGAACCGAGGACGAGGGGTGCGGCCTCGCGCAGCGTCCGGGTGATCTTCTCCCCGCCCGGCACCTCGCCGAGCCCGGTCCGCCCCTCGGAGTCCTTGAGGACCACGACGTTGCGGGTGAACCAGGGTCCGTGGGCGCCCGACAGGTTCAGCTCCATGCAGTCCCGTCCGGCGACGGGGTAGACCGAGAACTCGGTGATCGTCGGTTGCCGGCTCTTCATCGGACTCCTTGTGTACGACCTGCACGGGGTGGGCGGGGGTGTGCGCGGTGGGCGGGGGCGGCCGGTCGCGGGGTGGCCCCGGGGCGGCGGCGACGGGCCGGGGAGCGGCCCGCCCCGGGCCCCGCGAGGCCGCCCCCCCCCGTGTACCCCTCAGGAGGGCCGGCGCACGGCGTCGGCCAGGGTCAGTCCGGTGTCGAGGATCCGCTCCAGGGCCGCCAGGTCGGCCGGTCCGGGATCGGTGAGCGGCGCGCGCACCGGGCCGACGGGAAGGCCTCGCAGCCGGGCGGCGGCCTTGACCAGGGACACGGCGTAGCCGGGCACCGTGTCGCGCAGCTCGACGAGCGGTACGTAGAAGTCGCGCAGCAGCGTGTGCACGGTCGCCTCGTCGTCGGCGCGCAGGGCGGTGAAGAACGCGTCGGCGATCTCGGGGGCGAAGGCGTGGACGGCCGACGAGTAGGCGGGGACGCCCACGGCGGCGTACGCGCGGGCCTGGATCTCGGCGGTGGCGGCCCCGTTGAAGAACAGGAAGCCGTCGGGGGCGGCGAGGGTGAGGCGCTGGAGCCGGTCGAGGTCGCCGTGCCCGTCCTTGAGCCCGATGACCCCGGGGATCGCCGCGACGGCCCGCAGCCCCTCGGGGGTGAACGTGACCGGGCCGCGCTGGTAGGCGACGAGCGGCAGCCGGGTGCCGGCGGCGATCCGGCGCAGCTGCTCGACCAGGCCCGCCTCGGGGGCCTCGACGAGGTAGTGGGGCAGTACGAGGAGGGCGTCCGCGCCGGCCTCCTCGGCGATCCGCGCGAACCGCAGCGCCTGCGCCCATCCGTAACCGGTGCCCGCGACCACGGGCATGCGGCCGTCCGCGATCTCGACGGCGGCGGTGACGACGGCGCGGTACTCGGCCTCGTCCAGCGCGCTGAACTCGCCGGTCCCGCAGGCGGGGAACACCGCGCCCGGCCCCGTGGCCAGCCGGGCGGCCAGATAGGTCCGGAAGGAGTCCGGGTCGAGGGCGCCGTCCACCGTGAAGCTCGTGAGCGGGAAGGACAGGACCCCGCTCGTCATACCGTCCCGCAGTCGCTGGGCCACGCCGTCCGGATCCGCGCCGAACCCTGCCATGAGCCTCACCCCGTATGCAGACGCTGTCTATGTATGAGAACTCAGGTTAGATTCATGAACCTCGGGGGTCAAGGTGCCACCCTGCCGAGGTGCGGTCCCCGACGTGCGGCACCCGGCTGTGCGGCCCTCGGCCCGGCCGGGGCGGTCGCCGACGCAGAACGGCGGGCCCGCAGCCGGGGAGGCTGCGGGCCCGCCGTGTCGTCGGCCGTGGGGCCGGTCAGCGCGTGGTCGTGGCCGCCGTGCCCGGATTCGGGCCGTACGCCGTCATGAAGCGGTCGCGGAACTTGTTCATCGGCCATTCCGGAGCGTCGGCCGCAGGCTTGAGGCCGTCCGTCCAGCCCCAGTCGGAGATGCGGTCCAGCACCTTCGGGTCGCGGGCGACGATGGTGACGGGCACGTCCCTGTTGGAGCTGTTCCCGGTGACCGTCGGGACGGGCTGGTGGTCGCCGAGGAAGACGAGGACGGTGTCGTCGTCGCCGTAGCGCTGGACCCACTGGGTCAGGCTGTCCAGCGAGTACTGGACGGCCTTGCGGTACTCGGTCCGCACGCGCTTCGAGCTCTTCCAGACCTCCGTGGGGTTGGTCCCCTCCTCCTTGATCTTGTAGAAGACCTTGCCGTCCCCGAGGTCGTCCCAGTCGATCATGTGGGCGATGGGGGACCAGGGGTTGTGGCTGGAGGCGAGGATGATCTCCGCCATGATCGGGTCGCGGTTCTTCTTCCCGTGCTCCAGCTTCTGGAAGGACTCCAGGCTGAACTGGTCCGGCACCGGCGTCCAGCTGAAGTACGGGCCCTGGTAGCCGAGGTGCGTCGAGTCGTAGATGTGGTCGAGGCCGAAGTACGTGCCCTCGGGCCAGGACTTGCGCACGCCCGGGACGATGCCGACCGTGCGCCAGGCGCCCGTCTTCTGGAAGTAGCTGGTGAGGGTCGCCCGGTCGCTGGTGGTCAGGGACCGGTACCGCTGCTGGTTCTTCACCCACGTACCGGACAGGAACGTCGAGTGGGCGAGCCAGCTCCCGGCGCCCGCCACGGGTGACTTGAGCCAGCCGCTGCGCGCCTGGAAGCCCGCCGACTCGAGCCTCGCACGGCCCTCCGCGAGCGTCGCGTCGACCTCGGGTCCCATCGACGGATCGTCGATGGCCACACGGCCGTAGCTCTCGATGAAGGTGAACATCACGTCCTTGCCGCGCAGTCCGGTCAGCAACTGGTCGGACGGGGTGTCGGCGAACGCGTCGGCGGCCATCTGCTTCTTGTAGACGTCGGCGTCGCCGAGGCCGTCGCGGACGTACTGCACACGGTTGGAGAGGAACTGGGAGAAGCCCTTGGTGGCGATCGTGACCCCGCCGGACTGCACGCCCAGGGTGAAGCAGACGACCCACGCGACGCCGAGGACGAGCGTGGAGCGCACGGCCCCGGTGCGGTGCCGGGCCAGCACGTCCGCCAGCCGCGTCATCGCGAGCACGCTCAGGGTGAGCACGGCGATGACCAGGACGATCGCCCCGACGATCGCCAGCAGCTCGCCCGAGCGCCCGAACGAGTCCTTCACCCAGTCCGCCCCGTCTCTCAGCAGGGCCCAGTCGAAGACCAGGTCGAACGGCCGGGCCAGGGTCTGGCGGAAGCCCATGTCGAGGCACTTCAGGATGGCGGACAGCCCGAGGAGCACTCCCAGGGCCCTGGCCGTGATCCGCCGTGCCCTGGAGGGCAGCGCGAGCAGGACGGCGGAGAGGTAGACCGCCTCGACCGGGAGGCGGAAGAACGCCTGGACGCTCATCCAGTCGAGGCGGTTGGGCACGATGAGGACGGTGACGACCAGCGCGCCGGCCAGGACGGTGGTGCCCACCCGCACGGCACGCGCGGTCCGGGGGTAGCGGCGCCGCCAGCCGAACCACCCGGGGCGGACGGCGGGGGCGGCGCTCGCGACGGGTCCGGCCTCGTCCCCGGCCGCGGACCCGGCGGGGTCCTGACCGGCGGCTTCGGAGGCGGCTTCGTCGGTCGCCGGCCGAGGATCGACGGGTTCCGCGTCGACGGGGTGCGGGGCGGCGGGCTCGCCGGTGGGCTCGTCGGCCGGGTGCGTGTCGGTGGAAACGGCGGTGGCCTCCGGGTCCGTCCCGGCAGGTCCGTCGGTGACCGGGCGCGCGTCGGCGGGTTCCGCGTCGGTCGCCGGGTCCGTCCCGGTGGGTTCGGCGTCGTCCGTCGGTTCCGTGTCGGTGGGTTCGACAGCGGTCACCAGGTCCGTGTCGGCGGGTTCGGTGTCGGTCGTCCGGTCCGTGTCGGTGGGCTCGTCGTCGGCCGCCGGGCGTGAGCCGGCGGGCTCGTGGCCGTCGGCGGGGTGCCGGCCGACGGGCTCACCGTCGGCGGGGTGGGGGACGGCGGGCCCGGCCGCGGCCTCACCGCGCTCTTCGCCGCCGTTCACCCCCTTTGTCCGCTCCTCGGTCCCGGCACTCGCGTGCGCGTCGGTCCGGTCGTCCGTCCCGGAGTCCTCGCGGGTCCCGTCCGCCGCCGTCGCGTCGGGGTCCGGACCCGTGTCGGCGTCCGGCAGTTGACGAGGAGGCGTGTGGTGCGACACCCGAAGTCCTTCCGTGCGTAACCCGGTGCTGGTGGACGGAGGCTGTTCCGTCATCCCCCATACGGCTGTCCGTCACCTCCGGTTCAAAGGAGGGAGGAGGCCGCGCACAGAGTACGTCGCCGGAATCACCCGGATGACACCGCCGACGGCTACCGGTCCGCCGCCACCGCCACCTCCCGCGCCCACCGGTAGTCGGCCTTGCCGCTCGGCGACCGCTGGACGGAGTCCGTGATCACCAGCTGGCGCGGGACCTTGTACCCGGCCAGCCGGGTGCGGCAGTGCGTCTGGATGTCGTCGAGCGACGGCCGCGGCGCGCCCTCCCGGAGCTGGACGACGGCCGCCACGTGACTGCCCCACTTCGGGTCGGGCACTCCGGCCACCAGGGCGTCGTACACGTCCGGGTGCGACTTCAGGGCCTGCTCGACCTCCTCGGGGTACACCTTCTCGCCGCCGGTGTTGATGCACTGCGAGCCGCGGCCGAGGACGACGACGACGCCCTCCTCGTCGACCGTGGCCATGTCGCCGAGGAGCACCCAGCGTTCGCCGTCCTTGCGGAAGAACGTCTCGGCGGTCTTCTCGGGGTCGTTGTAGTAGCCGAGGGGCACGTGGCCGCGCTGCGCGACCCGCCCCGGCTCGCCGGCCGCGACCGGCTCGTGCGTCACCGGGTCCACCACCCGCGTACGGGCGTTGACACGGATCCGGAAGCCGCGCCCGGGGCCGGAGTCGGCCGTCGCGGTGCCGTTGAAGCCGGACTCCGAGGAACCGAAGTTGTTGAGCAGCATCACGTTCGGGACGAGCGCCTGGAACTGTTCGCGCACGGTGTCCGACATGATCGCGCCGGACGAGGACACGCTGAACAGGGCGGAACAGTCCGTGCCCTTCAAGGGGCCGTTCAGCGCGTCGATCAGAGGCCGCAGCATCGCGTCGCCGACCAGCGACACGCTGGTCACCCTCTCCCTCTCGATCGTCCGCAGGACGTCCTCGGGCGAGAACCTGCGGTGCAGCACGACCCGTTGGCCGAAGTTGAAGGCGATGAACGCGGTGAGCGTCGAGGTGCCGTGCATCAGCGGGGGAGTGGGGAAGAAGGTGATCCCCGCGCCGCCGGCCGCGACGCGCTCGGCGAGCTCCTCGGGCCTCGTCACCGGATCGCCGGTCGGCGCGCCGCCGCCGAGCCCGGCGAAGAAGAGGTCCTCCTGCCGCCACATCACGCCCTTGGGCATCCCCGTCGTGCCGCCGGTGTAGATGATGAACTGGTCGTCCGCGGAGCGCGGGGCGAAGCCGCGCAGCGGTGAACCGGCGGCCTCGGCGTCCCCGAAGTCCACGGCGTCCGCCACGCCCCCGGCGCCCGCCGGGCCCTTCGCGTCCGCGGCGCCCGCCGTATGTGCGGCGGCGCCCACCCGCACGAGATGCCGCAGCCGCGGGGCCCGCGGCCGGGCGGCCGCCACCCGGCCGCCGAACTCCGCGTCGAAGACCAGCGCCACCAGGTCCGCGTCCTGGTACAGATAGGCCAGCTCGTCCTCCACGTAGCGGTAGTTGACGTTGACCGGCACGATCCGCGCCTTCAGGCAGGCCAGCACCGTCTGGAGGTACTCGACGCCGTTGTACAGATGGAGGCCGAGGTGCTCGCCGGGACGGATCCCGCTGTCGGTCAGATGGTGCGCGACACGGTTCGCGGCCGCGTCCAACTGCGCGTACGTCAGGCGGCGTTCCGCCCCCGTGCCCGGGTGGTCGAGGTAGACGAGGGCCTCGCGGTCCGGGACCACGTCGACGACCGACTCGAACAGGTCGGCAAGGTTGTACTCCACCGCTCCTCCTGACCGTGCACGTCCGTGGCCGTGTTCCCCCGGAGCGTGTCCGCCCCGGACCCGACGGTCATCAGAGCAAAGCCCGACCCAAGTGGGAAGGGTCCCCGCACAAGAAATCTGACTGACTGTCAGAAAACTCTTGTACTGGCTCGACGGCTCCTGCAACCTGTTCTCGCATCCGAGACGGGAGGACACCCATGGGTGGGACCGAACACCTCACCGTGCAGCGCGAAGGCGCCACACTGGTGCTCACGCTCAACAGGCCCGAGGCCAGGAACGCGCTCTCGCTGCCGATGCTCGTCGGCCTGTACGACGGCTGGGTCGAGGCCGACGCGGACGACACGGTCCGCTCGATCGTGCTCACCGGCGCAGGCGGTGCCTTCTGCGCCGGGATGGACCTCAAGGCGCTGGCGGGCAGGGGCATGGAGGGCGAGCAGTACCGGGACCGGCTCAAGGCCGACCCCGATCTGCACTGGAAGGCCATGCTGCGCCACCACCGCCCCCGCAAACCGGTGATCGCGGCCGTCGAGGGGCACTGCGTCGCGGGCGGCACCGAGATCCTCCAGGGCACCGACATCCGGGTCGCGGGCGCCTCCGCGACCTTCGGGCTCTTCGAGGTCAGGCGCGGACTCTTCCCGATCGGCGGTTCGACGGTGCGGCTGCAGCGCCAGATCCCGCGCACCCACGCCCTCGAAATGCTGCTCACGGGACGCCCCTACACCGCCCAGGAGGCCGCGGGCATCGGGCTGATCGGTCATGTGGTGCCCGACGGGACGGCACTGGAGAAGGCGCTCGCCGTCGCCGAGCAGGTCAACGCCTGCGGTCCGCTCGCCGTCGAGGCCGTCAAGGCGTCCGTGTACGAGACCGCCGAGCTGACCGAGACCGACGGCCTGGCCGCCGAACTGCGGCGCGGCTGGCCGGTGTTCGACACGGCCGACGCCAAGGAAGGATCCCGCGCCTTCGCCGAGAAGCGGCCGCCCGTCTACCGGCGCGCCTGACCCGCAAGCCCCGTCCCGGACGCGTCCCGTCCGCCCCGCGGACACGTCGCGTCCGGCCGCCGGAAGGAGAGATCCGCCGATGCCCGAAGTCCTCAAAGCCCCCCTCGTCGTCGAGTTCCCCTTCACCCGTTCGCTCGGACCCGTGCAGAGCGCCTTCCTCACGGGCCTGCGCGAACAGGTCGTCCTCGGCGTCAGGACCGCCGACGGACACACCCTCGTCCCGCCCGTCGAGTACGACCCCGTCACCGCCGAGGAACTGCGCGACCTCGTCGAGGTCGCCCCCACCGGCACCGTCACCACCTGGGCCTGGAACCACGAACCCCGCCGCGGCCAGCCCCTCGCCACCCCCTTCGCCTGGGTCCTGGTCAGGCTCGACGGCGCCGACACCGCCCTGCTGCACGCCCTCGACGCCCCCGGCCCCGACGCCGTGCGCACCGGCATGCGCGTGCGCGTCCGCTGGGCCGCCGAGCGCTCCGGTGCCATCACCGACATCGCCTGCTTCGAGCCGTACGACGGGGAACCGGGCGAACCCGCGGGCCACGACGGCCGGTTCGAGGACATGGTCACCGGGATCGTCGCCCCCGCGCGGCTCGACTACGTCTACTCCCCGGGCCGGGCCCAGACCGCCTACATCGCGGGCCTCGCCGAGCGGCGGACCGTCGGCGAACGCTGCCCCTCCTGCCGAAAGGTGTACGTCCCGTCCAGGGGTGCCTGTCCCACCTGCGGGGTGGCCACCTCCGAACGGGTCGAGGTCGGCCCCCGCGGCACCGTCACCACCTACTGCATCGTCAACATCAAGGCCAAGAACCTCGACATCGAAGTCCCGTACGTCTACGCGCACATCGCCCTCGACGGCGCGGACCTCGCGCTGCACGGCCGGATCGGCGGCATCCCCTACGACGAGGTCCGGATGGGCCTGCGCGTGGAACCCGTGTGGTCGAAGGACGGCCGCTACCCCGACCACTACCGGCCCACCGGGGAACCCGACGCGGACTACGAGACGTACAAGGAGATGCTGTAGATGCGGACCGTCAGGGACATCGCAGTCGTCGCCTTCGCGCAGAGCGACCACCGGCGCACCTCCGACGAGCTCTCCGAGGTGGAGATGCTCCTCCCGGTCCTGCACGAGGTCCAGGGCCGGACGGGCCTGAAGGCCGGTGACATCGGCTTCACCTGCTCCGGCTCCAGCGACTACCTCGCGGGCCGCGCCTTCTCCTTCACGATGGCGCTCGACGGAGTGGGTGCCTGGCCCCCGATCTCCGAGTCGCACGTCGAGACGGACGGCGCCTGGGCGCTGTACGAGGCCTGGACCAAACTGCTCACCGGCGACGCCGACACCGCGCTCGTCTACTCCTACGGCAAGTCCTCGCCCGGCTCCGTGCGCGACGTCCTGACACGGCAGCTGGACCCGTACTACCTGGCCCCGCTGTGGCCCGACTCGGTCGCCCTCGCCGCGCTCCAGGCCCGGGCGCTCATCGACGCGGGCGAGACCGACGAACGGGAGCTCGCCTCGGTCGCCGCCCGGAGCAGGGCCGACGCGACCGCCAACTCCCACGCCCAGCTGCGCGGTCCGGTGCCCCAGGGCGACTACCTCGTACGACCCCTGCGCACCGGTGACTGCCCGCCCGTCGGCGACGGCGCCGCCGCCGTGATCCTCGCGGCGGGGGACCGCGCCCGTGAGCTGTGCGAGCGGCCCGCCTGGATCCGGGGCATCGACCACCGCATCGAGGCACACTCCCTCGGGGTGCGCGACCTGACCGACTCGCCCTCCACCCGGCTGGCCGCCGAACGGGCCGGAGCCTTCGAAAGGCCGGTCGACACAGCCGAGTTGCACGCCCCCTTCAGCTCCCAGGAAGTCGTCCTGCGCAAGGCGCTGCGGCTCGACGACGGCGTGCGCGTCAACCCCTCGGGAGGAGCCCTCGCCGCCAACCCGGTCATGGCGGCGGGGCTCATCCGCATCGGCGAGGCCGCCGCGCGCGTCCACAGCGGGGAGTCCGACCGGGCGCTCGCCCACGCCACCTCCGGCCCCTGCCTCCAACAGAATCTGGTCGCCGTACTCGAAGGGGACGCCCGATGAGCAAGGAGCCCGTGGCCGTCGTAGGCATCGGCCAGACCAAGCACGTGGCGGCACGCCGGGACGTGTCCATCGCGGGACTCGTCCGCGAGGCCGCGCAACGCGCGCTGACCGACGCCGAGTTGACGTGGGCCGACATCGACGCCGTCGTCATCGGCAAGGCGCCCGACTTCTTCGAGGGCGTCATGATGCCCGAGCTGTACCTCGCGGACGCGCTCGGCGCGACCGGCAAACCGATGCTCCGGGTGCACACGGCGGGCTCCGTCGGCGGATCGACGGCCCTGGTCGCCGCCAACCTCGTCGCGGGCCGCGTCCACGGCACGGTCCTGACCCTCGCCTACGAAAAACAGTCCGAATCCAACGCCATGTGGGGCCTGTCCCTGCCGGTCCCCTTCCAACAGCCGCTGCTCGCCGGCGCGGGCGGCTTCTTCGCACCGCACGTGCGCGCCTACATGCGGCGCACCGGCGCACCCGACACCGTCGGCTCGCTCGTCGCCTACAAAGACCGCCGCAACGCCCTGAAGAACCCGTACGCGCACCTCCACGAGCACGACATCACCCTGGAGAAGGTCCAGGCCTCGCCCATGCTCTGGGACCCGATCCGCTACTCGGAGACCTGCCCCTCCAGCGACGGGGCCTGCGCGATGGTCCTCACCGACCGCGCGGGCGCGGCCCGTTCACCACGCCCGCCCGCCTGGATGCACGGCGGCGCGATGCGCAGCGAACCGACCCTCTTCGCCGGCAAGGACTTCGTCTCCCCGCAGGCCGGCAAGGACTGCGCCGCCGACGTGTACCGCCAGGCCGGCATCGCGGACCCCCGGCGCGACATCGACGCCGTCGAGATGTACGTCCCGTTCTCCTGGTACGAGCCCATGTGGCTGGAGAACCTCGGCTTCGCCGACGAGGGCGAGGGCTGGAAACTCACCGAGTCGGGCGTGACCGAACTGGAGGGCGACCTGCCCGTCAACATGTCGGGCGGCGTCCTCTCCACCAATCCGATCGGCGCCTCCGGCATGATCCGCTTCGCCGAGGCGGCCCTCCAGGTGCGCGGCCAGGCCGGAGAACACCAGGTCGACGGGGCTCGCAGGGTGCTCGGCCACGCCTACGGCGGCGGATCCCAGTTCTTCTCGATGTGGCTGGTCGGCGCCGCGCCGCCCGTCTCCTGAACCCCTCCCCCTCACATGGCCTGTGCGCGGCACGGACCGATCGCTAGGCTGGCCGCGGACGACGAACCGGGAGGAGCAGGACGTGGCCGAGAGCACCATCGAGCAGCACCCGCTCGCGGGCTGGGACAAGCCGGAGCTGGACCTCAGCAACGCCGACTGGCAGTCCAGCAGCCGAGGGCGCGGAGATGTCCAGATCGCCTTCGTCGAGGGCTTCATCGCGATGCGCAACAGTGGCCGCCCCCAGAGCCCTTCCCTGATCTTCACGCCCGCGGAATGGGGGGCGTTCGTATCGGGGGCCCGTGAAGGGGAGTTCGACCTGACCTGAACCGACGGCCGCCGGGCCCGCCCCGCCCCCTCCGGAGCGAGAGGGGCGGCGGTCCGGCCCCCGCACCCGCCCGGCCACCCCCGGGCCCCCGCCGCCGGGCGCGAGGTTCCGACCAGGAGCGACCGAACGGGCTGCCCCGCGGATGATCGGGGCGTACGCTGAGGTGCCTGAACGTCACGGTGCGCATCCGCTCCCCGCGCGGACGCGCGATCGTGGCAGGGGGTGATCATGGGGCAACGCAGCCTTCGCAGCCGTCGTACGCTCTTCGAGCGCGAGAGCGAACTCTCCGCCGCCGACGAGGCGTTGAGCGACCTCGTCGGTCTGCGCCGGGAACCCGGCGAGCCCCCGGGCCGCCCCCGCGGCGCGCTCCTGGCCTTCGCCGGACGCGCCGGGATCGGCAAGACGACCCTCCTCGGCGAGGTCCGCAGGCGCTCCGCCGCCAAGGGCTGCACCGTGCTGAGCGCGCGCGGCGGAGAACAGGAACAGCGCGTCGCCTTCCACGTCGCCCGACAGCTCCTGCAACCGCAGCTCGCCGGATACACCGAGGCCGAACTCCGCGCCTCCCTGGGGAGCTGGTACGCCATCGTCGGCCCCGCGCTCGGCCTGTGCGCGCCCTCCGAGGGCGCCCCGCCCGACCAGCAGGGCCTGCGCGCCGGACTCGACTGGGTGCTCACCCACCTCGCCGTCCAGCGCTCGCCCATGGTGCTCCTCCTGGACGACGCGCACTGGGCCGACGCCGAATCGCTGAGCTGGCTGGCCGCGTTCGCGCCCCGCGCCGAACAGCTCCCCCTGCTCCTCGTCGTCGCCTACCGGCCCGACGAACTCCCCGAACACGCCGAGGCGTTCAGAGGACTGCCCGGCCGCGCCGGACAGCGCCCCATCGGCCTCGAACCGCTCAGCGCCCCGGCCGTCGCCCGGCTCGTGCGGGAGGACCTCGGCACCCGGGCCGACGACGCGTTCTGCCGCGAGTGCTGGGCGGTCACCGCGGGCAACCCCTTCGAGACCGTCGAACTGACCGCCAAGGTCCGCGACCGCGGGCTCACCCCGACCGAGGACGGGGCGCACCTCCTGCGCGACCTCGCCGCCGCCGTCAAGGGCAACGGCATCGTCGCCCGCCTCGACCGCCTGGGCACCGCGACCGTCCGCTTCGCCTGGGCCTGCGCCGTCCTCGGCACCGAGATCCGCCCCTCGCTCGCCGCGGCCGTCGCGGGCCTCGGCACCGAGGAGGCCGCCGACGCGGCGGACGCCCTGCGCACCGCCCGCATCCTGACCGGTGCCGACCCCCTGGAATTCGTCCACCCGCTCATCGCCACCGCCGTCTACCGGGACATCCCCGGGAGCGTCCGCACCGCCCTGCACGGACAGGCCGCCTGGTGCGTGATCGACGAAGGCCTCGGCCCGGCCGCCGCCGCCCGCCACCTCATGGAGACCCACCCGGACGGCGACACCTGGATCGTCCAGCAACTGCGCGCCGCCGCCCGTGAGACCCAGCGCGCCGGAGCCCCCGACGCCGCCCGCCGCTACCTCGCGCGCGCCCTGCGCGAACCGCCGCCCCTCGGGGACCGCGCCGCCGTCCTGTACGAACTGGGCTGCGCCTCCCTGCTCACCGAGCCGGGAACCACGGTCAACCACCTGCGCGCCGCCCTCGAGGAACCGATCACCGACCCCGACCTGCGCCACAACATCGTCTACCGCCTGTCCCAGGTGCTCGCGCACAGCGACCGCCTCGCCGAGGCGTCCGAGACCCTCGCCCGCGAGATCCCGGTCACCGGCGACGCCCGGGTACGCCTGCGCATGCAGTCCGAGCAGTTCATGTGGGACGCCTTCCGCGCCGACGAACCCGACTCGCCCGCCCGCTCCCGCCGGCTGGCCCGCCTCGCCGACCGGCTCACCGGACACGACCTCACCGAGCGCTACGTGATCGGCCTGCGCGCCTGGGACGCCACCCTGCGCGGCGAACCCGCGCCCGTCGCCCTCCGGCACGCCGAGCGCGCCCTCGCCGGCGGCCTCGGCTGGGCCGAGGCCGACCGCGGCTTCGAGGTCCCCGTCCTGGTCGCCATGACCTTCATGTACGCCGACCGGCCCGGCCGCACCGAAGAACTCTTCGCCGCCGGGATCGCCGACTTCGAGTCCCAGGGCTGGCACGGCGCCCACCTGTCCTTCGGCTACACGATCCTCGGGTACGTCCGCTTCCGCCGCGGCCGTCTCGCCGAGGCCGAGGACTTCGTCCGCGCGGGCCTCAGGCTCGCCGAACGCGTCGGACCCGGCACCCCCGTCCACTGGTACGCGGTGGGCACCCTCATCCAGGTCCTGCTCGCCCGCGGCCAGGTCGAGGAGGCCGCGCGCACCGGCGAGGCCTACGCCTTCCACGCGCCCTTCCCGGCCGCCGTGACCTTCCCCGACGCCCAGACCGTGTACGGCGAACTCCTGCTCGCCCGAGGTCTCACCGAGGACGCCGCCGCCGAGCTCGCGTCCGCCGGCCGCCGCCTCGACCCGCGCGGCATGCGCAACCCCGCCTGGTGCCCCTGGCAGCTCCACCTCGCCCGCGCCGAGAGCCACGAAGCCCCGGAGCGCGCCGTGGCCACGGCCCTCGAAGCGGTGAACCGCGCCCGCCAGTACGGCGCGCCCTCCACGATCGGCCAGGCCCTGCGCGTCGCCGCCGAGGTCTCCCCGGGCCCGGACCGCGTCCGGCTCCTCGAAGAGTCCGTCGGTCACCTGGAGCGCTCCCCGGCCGGCTACGAACTGGCCTGCTCACTGGTCGCCCTGGGCACCGGGCTGCGCCGTGCCGGGCGCCCCAGGGAAGCCGCCGAGCACCTCTACCGCGGCCTCGACGCGGCGGTCCAGTGCGGTGCCGAGGGACTGATCGAGGACGCCCGTGACGAGCTGGCCTCGGCGGGACTGCGGCCGCGCCGCCTGCACAGCACCGAGACGGACGCCCTCACCGCCCGTGAGCGCACCGCCGCCGCGCTCACCGTGCGGGACCGGACCCCGGCCCAGATAGCCGAGGAACTGCACATCGACGAGCACGCCGTCACCCGGCTCCTGTCGGCGGTCTACCGCAAGGTCGGCACCGACCACAGGGGACTGGCGGCGGCACTGGGGGACCAGGCCATCTCCTGACGCGGACGGGTGCACACGGCGCGGCGGGCCCGGTGCGTACGGCGCCCGGGGCCCGTACGCACCGGCGTCCGTGGGGACCGGTACGCGCCCGTGCACGTACCATTGCGGCATGTCCTTCCTCCGCCGCCGCAACGCCACGCCCGCCGGGCCCGACTTCGATGTTCTGGCCATGGATCCGGGGGACTGGCCCGGCAATCTCGGCGCGGGCCTGCTGCCCGCCCCCGACGGGAGCTGCCAGGGCGTCTTCCTGCGCTACGACCTGTTCGGCGGACGCGGTCCCGCGATGATCATCGGCAATCTGCCCGAGGGCTCCCAGGCCCGGGACGTCGCCGAGGGCGAGGTCCCCTTCGAGGTGGCCCAGCTCCTCCTCGCGCTGGAGAACCACGAGGAGGTGACCGTCACCGGGACCGAGGACATGCCGGTGATGCAGGGCGACAACCTCATGATCGTGCGCCGGCTGAAGCTCTCCGAGACCCGTATCTCCTGCGTCCAGTTCGACCGCAGCGACAACGTCCTGGTGACCATCGCCGCCTGGGACCGGCCGATCACGGACGATCTGTACGCGCTCCTGAAGCCGCTCCCGGCGGAACTCTTCCAGCAGGGCTGAGGCCGAACACCCCGACAGGCGTCACAGCTTGAGGGTGAACCAGGTGGTCTTGCCCGCGTCGGTGGGGCGTACACCCCAGTTGTCGGCGAGCGTGCGGACCAGGATCAGCCCCCGTCCGGACTCCTCGTCCTCGCCGGCCGTCCGGGGCTGCGGCAGGTGCGGGCTGCGGTCGCTGATCTCCACGGTCAGGTCGGTCGCGGTGCGGCACAGGTGCAGACCGATGGGCCCCTGCGCGTGCTGCACGGCGTTGGTGAGGACCTCGGAGAGCAGGAGCCGGGCGTCGTCCGCGGCGGAAGCGCACTCCCAGGAGGTCAGCGCCTTGCTGAGGAAGGCGCGGCCCTCCGGGACCGACTCGGGCACCGCGGGCAGGTCGGTGTTCACGGTGGCCAGGGGACCGTCGGGGAGCCGGGTGAGCAGCAGCGTGACGTCGTCGTTGTGCCCGTCGGTGTCCGGCAGCAGGGCGGACAGCACGTGGTCGGCGGCGTCCTCCAGGTCGGGGGCGTCGGCGAACAGGTCCGCGAGGGTGGTGGTGAGCCGGGTGAGCTGGTCCTCGATGTCGCTGCCGGGCGTCTCGATGAGACCGTCGGTGTACAGCACGAGTGTCGCCCCGGGAGGGATCACCGAGGTCGCCTGCTCGTAGAGGATGCCGCCGACGCCGAGCGGCGCGTTCACCGGCGCGGGGAGCGGCCGGGCACCGGCGCCGGGGGTGGCCACCAGGGTCGGCAGATGCCCGGCCGAGCAGACCGTCACCTCGCCCGCGTCGGCGGAGACGACCAGATAGCAGCAGGTCACGAGCTGGTCGGGCACGTCCAGATCGCCGACGACGGCCTCCAGGGCCTGCATCAACTGGCGGGGCTGCATACCGGTCTTGGCCAGGGCGTGCGCGGCCGAGCGCAGTTGGCCCATCACCGCGGCGGCGTCCAGACCGCGGCCCATCACGTCGCCGATCAGCACCCCGACCCGGCCCGCTCCCAGCGGGATCAGGTCGAACCAGTCACCGCCCACGCCCGCTCCCTGCGTGGCGGGCCGGTAGCGGCTCGCCGTGTTCAGACCGGGGATGGCGGGCGGCGTTCCCATCAGGCTGCGCTGGAGGGTGAGGGCGATGTGCCGCTGCTGCTCGTACAGGAAGGTCAGTTCCGCCTCGGCCCTCTTGCGGTCGCTGATGTCCCGGACGATCGCGCACGCGCCGATCACCGTGCCGTCCGCGTCACGCGTCGGCCACAGCGTGATGTCCACGTCCAGCAGGGCGCCCGAGCGCGTCAGCCGCAGGGTCTCGAAGTGCTCGACCTTCTCACCGCTGCGCAGTCGGTCGAGGAGCAGGTCGATCTCGTCCCGCCGCTCCGCGGTGGCGAGCAGGGACACGTGCCTGCCCATCACCTCGGCCCGCGAGTAGCCGTACAGCCGCTGCGCCGCCACGTTCCAGTAGGTGATGTGGCCGTCCAGGGTCTTGGCGAGGATCGCGTCCTGCGAGGACTCCACGAGACCGGCCAGTTCGTTGATCCGCGCCTCGGCGCGCTTGCGCTCGCTGACGTCGCGGACGGCGGCGGAGACCAGGAGCCCGTCGGTGGTCTCCAGGGGGCTGAGGCTGATCTCCACGGGGAACTCGGTGCCGTTCTTGCGCAGTCCGTACAGTTCCAGTCCCGCGCCCATCGGACGGACCTGGCGGTTGTCCGCGTAGCCGTCGCGGTGCCGGTGGTGGTGGCCGCGGAAGCGGCCGGGCACGAGGAGCTCGACGGAGTGTCCGAGCAGTTCCTCGCGCCGGTAGCCGAAGAGGGCCTCGGTCTGGGCGTTGACGAGTTTGATGGCGCCGGTGTCGTCGACGATGACCATGGCGTCGGGTGCCGCCTCCAGCAGACCCCGAAACCTTTCCTCAGCCGCCTTGCGGTCGCTGACGTCGCGGACGGCGGCGGAGACCAGGAGCCCGTCGGTGGTCTCCAGGGGGCTGAGGCTGATCTCCACGGGGAACTCGGTGCCGTTCTTGCGCAGTCCGTACAGTTCCAGTCCCGCGCCCATCGGACGGACCTGGCGGTTGTCGGTGTACCCGTTGCGATGGAGGGTGTGGTGGGCGCGGAAGCGTTCCGGTACGAGGAGTTCCACGGGGTGGCCCAGCAGCTCTTCGCGGGTGTAGCCGAAGAGGGCTTCGGTCTGGGCGTTGACGAGTTTGATGGTGCCGGTGTCGTCGACGATGACCATGGCGTCGGGTGCCGCCTCCAGCAGGCCCCGGAACCTTTCCTCGGCCCCCGCCGGCGCGTCGTTGCGCGGTTGTCCACCGCACTCGCACCGCTGGGGGACCGCCGCGCCCGTCGGCCGCGCTGAAGTCTCTTTGACGAAGTTGCCCATGCCTGCCCCAGGGTGTGCCGTGTTCCGTGAACGGCCCATCAGAGCGTACGGAGAGCATGTGCGTGATTACATGTCGTTAACTGACCCGAGCGCGGCCGAACCTGTCCTGGACGGCGCTTTCCCTGGCCGGTTGCCGGTGCCATTGCCTTCGGCGATCCGGGCGCCGGGCCCGCTCCTCGCGGGCCCGGTCCCGAACCGCCGGACGGTCTACGGAAGCAGGTCCACGTCCGCGGCCCGGACGAACTGCACCCTGTGCCCGAACTGGATCTCGTAGTACATGTCCGTACCGATCACGACCCGGTGCGGCGTGGTGTCGAAGGTCGGCGAGTAGAAGTACTCGCCGGGCACCTTGTCGCCGGCCGCGTAGCGCTGGCCGGCGAGGATCTTGTAGGGCAGGGGCGAGACGGCCTGGACGGGCACGCCCGCCGGGTACGCCTCCTTCTCCGGGTACGCCCTGCCGTACACGGGGATCTCCGCCAGCCCCTCCTTGGGGGTCACGGCCGGACCCGACGCCCGCACCGCGGTCGGCTGCTTCTGCGGGTTCTTGAACCACGCCTTCTGGCCGAGGTACCAGATCGCCGTCCAGTCCCCGTCCCGTCCGGCGAGCGCGTACCGCTGTCCGGTGGAGGCGCGCGAGCCGACGTCGTTCACGCCGGTCGTCGAGGGGTCGCCCTTCGGGTACAGGCCGATGTCCTGGACCAGCGGCGCGGTCTCGTCCGGCTGGGAGTACAGGCGCACCTCGCTGGAGCCGTGCGCGGCGCAGGGCTCGCCCGCGGTGACGCAGCCCGTGTACACAGGCCGGTTCGCGTCGAAGTCGGGCAGGACGGTCACCAGGTCGCCGCCCTTCTTGGCCGAGGCGTGGAAGGGGTGGCCGAGGAGGGTGAAGTAGTGCCGCCAGTCCCAGTACGGGCCCGGGTCCGTGTGCATGCCCGGGATGGTGGCGGCCGTGGGGCCCGGCACGTTGTCGTGCCCGATGATGTGCTGCCGGTCCAGCGGGATGTCGTACTTCCGGGCGAGATACCGCACCAGGCGGGCGGAGGCCCGGTACATCTCCTCCGTGTACCAGGTGTCGGGCGCGGTCAGGAAGCCCTCGTGCTCCAGGCCGATCGACTTCGCGTTGACGTACCAGTTGCCCGCGTGCCAGGCCACGTCCTTGGCCTTCACGTGCTGGGCGACGTGTCCGTCGGTCGACCGCAGGGTGTACTGCCAGGACACATAGGTCGGGTCCTGGACGAGGTTCAGCACACCGTCCCAGGTGCCTTCCGTGTCGTGGATGACGATGTACTTGATGCTCTGCGAGGCGGGCCGGTCGCCGAGGTCGTGGTTGCCGTAGTCGCCCTCGCCGAACTCCTGGTACGGGGCGGGGATCCACTCGCAGGACACGGTGACCGGGCATTCCGTGCCGTCGGCGGAGGCCGGCCGCAGTCCCGCACGGCTCAGCTGCGCGGTGTCGGGGCTCAGCCCGGGCCGGGCGGCGAGCGTCACCCGCTGGCCGGTGTCCGTGGTGCGCCGCTCGCCGGCGCGCATCACGTCGTACACGTCGTCGGCGTAGGTCGCCGCGGTGGCGCTGTCGTCCGCTCCCGAGAAGCGCGCCACCGCTCCGTACCAGTCGGCGGGGTCCTCGCTCAGGGGCTCGCCGAGGTTCCGCTGCGCGGCGGCGAGGAGCGCGGCGCCGCCCGCGACGTTCGCCGCCGCGTCGGTGCGCAGCCGCTCGGCCGGCAGGCCGGTGAGGCCGGCGGCCTTCCTCAGGGTGGTGAGCCGGGCCGGGAGCCGGGAGTCCGCGGGCACCCGCGCCTTCGCCACGAGGGCGGGGCGCGAGCCGTCGCCGCGGGCGTCCTCCGTGCCGTCGCCGTGGTGCGGGGCCGCGGCGATCGCCGTACGGGCGTCGGTCAGGTGCATGGGGCCGTAGCCGCCGGTGACGCTCGGGGCACCGGCGTGCGTGTCCCAGCGGGATTGCAGATAGGAGACGGCGAGCAGCACGCCCGGCGGAACGTGGTACTCGGCGGCCGCGGCGGTGAAGGCCTGCTGCAGCCGGTCGGCGGGCGCCTGCCCGGCCGGGCTCGAAGGGGCCGCGCCGAGCAGCGGCAGCAGCAGTGCGGCGGAAGCGACGGCTCCCGCGGTCCTGCGCGCGCGTCTGTACCTGGCGGCGCCCTGAGGTTCGGTGGCGGACCCGTGCAATGCGGCCTCCTGGAACGGTGGGGGGTTCGAGAGCCGGACGCGTCAGCGTCGACGATCCTCCGACGGTCCGTCAATTATGTTCAGCAGGAGGCGTTTTACCAATGCAGACATGGGGGGAAGAGGGGTTTCGTGACGGTGGCCTCCCGGCCTGCGGGGCATCAGTGGTGTGGACCATTGCCCCGGACGGCGGGTCGTGCGTGAGGGAGGCCCGCGGTGTGCCCTGTGCCGGCGCCACCGCGGACCTCCGTCCCCCTTCAGCGAGTACCGACAGCCGCGCGCACGGCCCGGCGGGCCAGCTGGCAGTCGTCGTGCAGCCGCCTCAGCAGCAGCCGCTGTTCCTCGCCGGACGGCGCAGCAGCCGGGTGGGCGGGGCCCGCTGCCGCAGGGGCCGCGTCGTGCAGCGAACGCTGCACGGCCATTTCGTACGTACGGATCTCGCGGGTCAGGACGATCATCAGGTTCACCAGGAAGGCGTCCCGTGCCGCCGGGCCCGCCGACTGCGCGAGCTGGCTGATCTGACGGCGTGCCACGGGGGCGTCACCGAGGACCGCCCACAGCGTCGCCAGGTCGTAGCCCGGCAGGTACCAGCCCGCGTGCTCCCAGTCCACCAGCACTGGACCGGCCGGTGAGAGGAGCATGTTCGACAGGAGGGCGTCGCCGTGGCAGAACTGGCCCATGCCCTGGCGCCCGGACGTCGTCGCGATGCCGTGCACCAGTTTCTGCAGGTCGCCCATGTCCCGGTCGGTGAGCAGTCCCAGCTCGTGGAAGCGGGAGATCCGTTCGGCGTAGTCCAGCGGGGCGTTGAAGGTCCCGGCCGGCGGACGCCAGGCGTTCAGCCGGCAGACGGCGCTCAGCGCGGCGCGGATGTCCGCGCGGGGCGGGGCCTCGAGCGGGTGGCGCTGGAGCGCGGCCACCCGGCCCGGCATGCGCTCGATCACCAGTGTGCAGTTGTCCGGATCCGCCGCGATCAGCCGGGGCACCCGAACGGGCGGGCGGTGCCGGACGAACAGACGGTATGCAGCTATTTCGTGCCGGATCCGCTCGGCCCAGACGGGGGAGTGGTCCAGTAAGCACTTGGCCACGGCCGTGCTGCGTCCCGTCGTGCCGACGAGGAGTACGGAGCGTCCGCTGCGGCGCAGCACCTGGACCGGGGCGAACTCCGGACAGATCCGGTGCACCGACGCGATCGCCGTGCGCAGCTGGGCGCCCTGGGGGCCGGACAAGTCGATTCTCCCGCTGAGCGGTTGGGTGCCGAGCCCCGGCACGCGCCGCGTCCGGCCGGCACCGAGAACGGGGGCCGCCTGACGCGCGGGGTCGAGGTAAGGGCCGCTGCCCACCGGGCGGGGGTGCAACGACCGGGGCGGAGCGGACACGGAGGACGATGCTGTGTACATGGGCGAAACAGATCCCTTCGTGTGCCTGCGAGTTGCCGCGCTGCCCGCCCCGGCCGCCTGGTTCATCCTGGGGAATGTCCCTGGCAACCGGGTCGGGGTGGCGCGTTCCTACCTGACACCCGACGCCCACTGGCACACCATCTGGCGCACCCTGGCGAACCCTGGCGAATAGTCGCTCAGCAACTGACAGGCGGTTACTGTCGAAATCAGCCGAGAACCTGGGGGCTTGACGTGAACGGACAACCCAACACTCGTCTGTCGGACCTGTTCGGCCTGGCCGGCTGGTCCAAGGGAGAACTCGCGAGGCTGGTCAACCGGCAGGCGGCGGCCATGGGCCACCCCCAGCTGGCGACCGACACCTCGCGGGTGCGGCGGTGGATCGACATGGGAGAGATCCCGCGCGATCCGGTGCCGCGGGTGCTGGCGGCCCTGTTCACCGAGCGTCTCGGCCGTGTCGTGACCATCGAGGACCTCGGTCTGGTCAGGCGCGGGCGTACGGGGAAACGGCAAGGCGCCGCCGGGAATGCGGAACATCCCGACGGAGTGCCGTGGGCGCCCGAGCGGACAGCCGCGGTCCTCACCGAATTCACGGGAATGGACCTCATGCTCAACCGACGCGGCTTGGTGGGCGCGGGTGCCGCGCTCGCCGCGGGATCAGCACTCAGCACTGCCATGCACGACTGGCTGCACACCGATCCGGCCCTGACGGCCGACGCTCCGACGTTCCAAGACCCCCTGCACGCCGACCCCGCCGGGTTCGACCGCTACGAGGCCGCCCCCATCGGGTCGCAGGAGATCGAGGAACTGGAGCGCTCCGTCGAGGTGTTCCGGGCCTGGGACGCGGCCCGCGGCGGCGGGCTGCAACGCAAGGCCGTGGTGGGCCAGCTCAACGAGGTGGGAGGCATGCTCTCCTACCGGCACCCCGACCATCTCCAGCGGCGCCTGTGGGGCGTCGCCGCCAACCTCGCCGTCCTCGCGGGCTGGATGTCGCACGACGTCGGCCTGGAACCCACGGCCCAGAAGTACTTCGTCATCGCCGCCCACGCGGCACGGGAGGGCGGCGACCGGCCGCGCGCGGGGGAGGCGCTCTCCCGGGCGGCCCGTCAGATGGTGCACCTGGGCCGGCCCGACGACGCGCTCGACCTGATGAAGCTCGCCAAGTCCGGTTCCGGTGACGAGGTACTGCCCCGCACCCGGGCGATGCTGCACACCATCGAGGCCTGGGCGCAGGCGTCCATGGGCAGGGGCCAGGCCATGCGGCGCACCCTGGGCGTGGCGGAGGACCTGTTCGCCTCCGACCGCGGCGACGTCCCGCCGCCGAGCTGGATGCAGCTGTTCGACGAGGCCGACATGCACGGCATGCAGGCGCTCGCCTACCGCACGCTCGCCGAGCACGAGCCGGCCGCCGCGGCGACCGCGCAGCGGCACGCCAAGGAGGCGCTGAAACTGCGGGAGTCGGGACGGGACCGGTCGAAGATCTTCGACCACATCTCGCTGGCGTCGGCCTGCTTCATCGCCGACGACCCCGAACAGGCCGACCGCTACGCGCGACTGGCCCTGACGTCGATGGGCGCCAACTCCTCCCATCGCACCTGGGACCGGCTGCGCGAGATGTACCGCCTCACCGGGCAGTACGCCGGCTATCCGAAGATCAGCGACCTGCGTGAGGAGATCAAACTCGCGCTGCCGAGGGGGTCGCTCAAGCCCAGGCGCGGTGACAGCACGCGCGTCTAGAGCGTGCCGCTCCCGCGTCCGGAGCGCCCCGGTCCAAGGGGAGGACGCAGGTCCTGGCCGTCCCCCTCGTCCGATCCGGTGCCTCGGGGCTCCGGCGTTTCCGGCATTCCCGTCGTCCTCGGCGGCGTCACGATCCGATCCGGGCGATCAGCACGCAGGCGTCGTCCTCGCGCTCGGTCGCACCGAACTCCTCGACAACCATCCGAATGCAGTCCTGGGCCGTACGGGCCTCGCCGAAGCGTGGGGCCAGGTCGAGCAGCCTCCGGACGTCCCCCGCTCCTCGCCGGCCCTCGGCCTCCTCCGGGTGCGGGGCCCCTGACCACCGGGGAACCAGTCCCTCGGTGTGCAGGAGCAGCAGGTCGCCCGCGCGGAGGGTTTCCTCGGCCTGCCCGTAGACGGCGCCGGAGGTGGCTCCCAGCAGGACGCCTTCCGGCGCGGTCAGCGCACGCCCCGTCCCGTCGCGGTAGAGCAGCGGGGCGGGGTGTCCCGCCTGCGCCCAGTTCAGGGTGCGGGTCGCCGGGAGGTAGCGGCAGCAGACGGCGCTGCCCAGGGCGGGCTGGACGGTGGAGTCGAGCAACTGATTGAGCCAGGAGAGGAGTTGACCGGGCCGGGTGCCCGTCACGGCCATGCCGCGCAGCGCGCCGAGCAGCATCGCCATGCCGGACGTCACGGTGACCCCGTGGCCGGTGAGGTCGCCGACGCTCAACAGGGTTTCCCCGTCCGGGAGTTCGAGGGCGTCGTACCAGTTGCCGCCGATCAGCGCGCTGGTCGACGACGGCAGGTAGTGAGCCGCCACGTCCAGGGCGCCGGGGCCCTGGCGGGGGAGGCGCAGGGAGCCGCGCCAGGGCGGCAGCACGGCCTCCTGGAGTTCGACGGCGAGCCGGTGCTCGGTCTGTGCGACGTGCCGTCGGCGCTGGAGGGATTCCCGGGTCTCGCCCACCGTCCGCTGGGTGCGGCGCAGTTCGCTGACGTCGCGCAGCACGGCCCACATCGAGGCGGTGCCGCCGTCGGCGCCGAGCACGGGCTCACCCATCATGTGCACGGTCCGCACGTCGCCGTCGGGGCGCACGATGCGGAACTCGCCGTCGATGGGCTTGGCGTCGATGAGGCAGTCGGTGACCATCGCCGTCAGCGTCGGCCGGTCCTCGTCGAGGACCAGTGAGGGCAGTTCGTCGAGGGTGAGCGGGGGAGCGGCGGCGTCGCGGCCCAGGATCCGGTAGAGCTCGCCGGACCAACTGGCCTCGTCCGTCAGCAGGTTCCACTCGGCGCTGCCGACCCGGCTCAGCAGCGAGCCGCGCGGGGGGTCGGCCGGCACGGTGCGGGCGTCGGAGGCGGTCCCGGGCGGGACGGGGAGCTCCGTCGGCCCGTCCCGCAGCTGGGCCAGGTGCGTGTCCAGGTCGCTCAGCTGGTGCAGCGCCAGATCGCACAGCGCGCGCTGCCAGCGCCCCTCCGCGTCCTCCTCGTCGGCGGGCGCCTCACGCCGCACCGCGTCCACCTCGCCGCGAAGGCGCCGCGTCTGCGAGATGAGCGCGTCGACCGTGCCGCGGCCGGGCGGCTGGGCGGCGGGGCGGTCCGCGGAGAGGTGGGGTGGCATGACGTACTCCGATGCGGGGACGGTACGACCTGGGCGGCGGAAGGACCGTTACGACTGTTGCACAGCCCGCGACGCACTGTAAGTGATTTGGCAACACCCGATACGGTCATGCTTCTGGCATATGCCGCAGTCCTCCCGGAGTGGGTGACCAGCCCTGATGCGGTAGTCGCTTTTCTGGGCCAAGTCGTAGGCGACGTACGTGACTTGAGGGTCACAGGTGGTCCCGCGCAAGGCTTTCATTCTGCTGTTCGAAGGGCGTTTGTGCGAGTGTCCGGCGCGTGTTTCGGGGCGGGCGCGCGAAGTCCGTCGGCGGGCCGGTCAGGCGTAGAGGTCCGGGCGCGGGACGAGTTCGACGGCCACCCGGCCGCCGCTCTCCAGCGCCCGGACCCCCGCCTCGGCGACGGCGGACGCCGCGTACCCGTCCCAGACCCCGGGACCGGTGACCCGGCCGGCCCGGGTGGCGTCCACCCACGCCTGCACCTCGCGGTCGTAGGCGTCGGCGAAACGGACGAGATAGTCCTGCGCCACCTCCTCGTGCCGGCCGCCCGCCGTCGTCACGGCCACGGAGCGTCCGTCCCCGATCCGCGCGCTCCCCGCCTCGCACACCGCCTCGCACGCCACCTGGTAGCCGAACCCGCAGTTCACGAAGACCTCGACGTCGACCAGGGCGCCCCCGGCCGTCTCGAACAGCACGAACTGGGGGTCGACGAGCCCCTCGGGCGCGGCCGCGGACGACCGGGGGCGCAGCACGGTCACCGCCGTGAGCTCCTGCCCCAGCAGCCAGCGCGCCGCGTCGATCTCGTGCGACACGGAACTGTTGACCAGCATCGCCGAGGTGAAGTCGGGCGGCGAGGAGACGTTGCGGTGCGTGCAGTGCAGCATGAGCGGGCGGCCCAGCCGGCCGCTGTCCAGCAGGGACTTGAGGCGCAGGTACTCGGCGTCGTACCGGCGCATGAACCCGACCTGTGCCAGCCGCCGGCCGAGCCGCACCTCCGCCTCCATCACCCGCAGCGCCCCGGCGGACTCCGGGACCAGCGGCTTCTCGCACAGCACCGGCAGGCCCCGGGCGAAGGCCGCGAGCAGGGCCTCCTCGTGCGCGGGGCCGGGGGAGGCGATCAGGACGGCCTCCACGCCGGGCGCGTCGAGCGCGGCTGCCGCCTCGGCATGGACCGGCACGTCGTCCATGCCCGCCACCGCCTCCTCGGCGCGGCCGGTGTCGGGATCCGCCACGGCGGCGACCCTGGCGCCGTTCACCACCCGGTCCAGGCGGCGTACATGGTCGGCTCCCATGTGTCCGGCACCCAGGACCGCCACGCCCAACAGCTTGCTCACGCGGTGCACACCTCTCCGACGACTGCCCGGGCCGCTCCGGCCCGGTGCCCCGATTGTCGGCCGCGGAGATCGGTGACGCACCACCCCGGCGCCGTTCTCCTGTGCGCATTCCGGGCAATTGGTTGTTAATGTCGCTCAGGTCGTCGAATGACGTTGCCCGCATCGTGGTCGAGCACGACGATGCCCTCCCCGCAGGACACCCATGACGCAGGTCGACACCGAACCCGAGGCGGCACCGGCCGCCAAGCTGACCCTGGTCACGCTCTCCATGATGGTCGTCGGCTCCATGGTCGGCGCCGGAGTGTTCTCCCTCCCCCGGAGGTTCGCCGAGGAGACGGGTGTCGCGGGCGCGCTCGTCGCCTGGGCCGTCGCCGGCACCGGCATGCTGATGCTCGCCTTCGTCTTCCAGCGGCTCGCCGTCAGCAGGCCGGACCTGGACGCGGGTGTCTACGCCTATGCCAAGGCGGGCTTCGGCGAATACCTCGGGTTCTTCTCGGCCTTCGGCTACTGGGCCAGCGCCTGCGTGGGCAACGTGACCTACTGGGTGCTCATCATGTCGACGATCGGGGCCGTCGCGCCCGCGCTCGGCGACGGGGACACCGTCCTCGCGGTCGTGCTCTCCTCGGTCGGCCTGTGGGCCTTCTTCTTCCTCATCCGGCGCGGGGTGAAGGAGGCGGCGGCCATCAACCGGATCGTCACCGTGGCCAAGGTCGTCCCGATCCTCGTCTTCGTCGTACTGGCGCTCTTCTACCTGAAGCCCCACGTCTTCGCGGAGAACTGGAGCGGCGCCGCCTACGGTTCACTGTTCGAGCAGGTCAAGGGCACCATGCTGGCCACCGTCTTCGTGTTCCTCGGCGTCGAGGGGGCGAGCGTGTACTCCCGGCACGCCAGGCGCCGCGAGGACGTCGGCCGGGCCACCGTCCTCGGCTTCCTCAGCGTGTTCGCCGTCTTCGCCTCGGTCACGATCGTGTCGTACGGGCTGCTGCCCATGGAGGAGATCGCCGAGCTCAGACAGCCGTCGATGGCCGGAGTCCTGGAGAGCGCGGTCGGCAACTGGGGCGAGGTCTTCGTCAGTGTCGGCCTCATCGTCTCGGTGCTCGGCGCGTACCTCGCCTGGACCCTGATGGCGGCCGAAGTCCTGTTCGTCGCGGCCAAGGACGAGGACATGCCCCGCTTCCTGGCCCGCTCCACACGGGCCGACGTGCCGGCCCCCGCGCTGCTGCTGAGCACCCTGCTCACCCAGACGGTCCTGGTCGTGACCCTCTTCTCGGACGACGCCTTCAACTTCGCGCTCGACCTGACCAGCGCCCTGACGCTGATCCCGTTCCTGCTGGCGGCAGCCTTCGCCCTGAAGATCGCCCGGCACCGGTTCGGCGGCGATCTCGTCGTCGCATCCCTCGCCACGATCTACACCGCCTTCCTGCTGTACGCGGCCGGACCGAAGTACATCCTCGTCTCCTTCATCGTCTACGCGCCCGCCACCGTGCTGTTCGTGATGGCGCGCCGGGAACAGGGCAGGACGCTGTTCTCGCCCCGTGAACTGGTCATCCTCGTCGTCTCGGTCGCCGGCGCCGTCACGGGGGTCGTCGCCCTGGCGCTGGGCTGGATCAGTCTGTGACCCGTCGGCCTCCGTCCCGGAGACAGGGCCCCGCCCCGGAGAAAGGCACACCGTGACCAGTCAGGACACCACGAGCCGTCCGACGTACGGCGTCCACTCCGAGGTCGGCAGACTGCGCAAGGTCCTGGTCTGCGCACCGGGCCTCGCCCACCGCAGGCTCACCCCGACCAACGCCGACGACCTGCTCTTCGACGACGTGATGTGGGTGGAGAACGCCCAGCGCGACCACGCCGACTTCGTCGACAAACTGCGCGGGCGCGGGGTGGAGGTCGTGGAGCTGCACGACCTGCTCGCGCAGACCATGGCCCTGCCCGTGGCGAAGGACTGGCTCCTCGACCGGAAGATCACCGCGAACGAGGTCGGACTCGGACTCGTCGACGGCACGCGGGCCTTCCTGGAGACCCTCGAACCCGCCGCCCTCGCCGAGTACCTGATCGGCGGACTCTCCACGGCCGACCTGCCCGACGAGTTCCGCGCCGGCTACCTCTCCCTGGCCCGCGAGTCGACCGGCGTACGCGAATACCTCATGCCGCCGCTGCCCAACACCCTCTACACCCGCGACACCACGTGCTGGCTCTACGAGGGCCTGACCCTCAACCCGCTCTACTGGCCGGCCCGGCACGACGAGACGCTCCTGATGAAGGCCGTCTACTCCTTCCACCCGGACTTCACGGGCTCCAGGGTGTGGTGGGGCGACCCCGAACTCTCCTGGGGCCAGGCCACGTTCGAGGGCGGCGACATCATGCCGGTCGGAGGCGGCGTCGTCCTCATGGGCATGAGCGAGCGCACCTCCCGGCAGGCCATCAGCCAGGTCGCCGCCGCCCTGTTCCAGGCCGGGGCGGCCGAGCGCGTCGTGGTCGCGGGCATGCCGAAACTGCGCTCCGCGATGCACCTCGACACCGTCTTCACCTTCGCCGACCGCGACCTCGTCACCCTGTATCCGGCCATCATGGACTCGGTGCACACGTTCTCCCTGCGGCCGAGCGACAAGGCACCCGGTGTCGAACTCACCGACGAGGGCTCACGCGCGTTCACCGACGTCGTCGCCGAGGCGCTGGGACTGCCCGAACTGCGGATCGTCGAGACCGGCGGCGACGTGTACGCCTCCGAACGCCAGCAGTGGGACAGCGGCAACAACGCCGTCGCCCTGGAGCCCGGCGTGGTGTTCACCTACGACCGCAACACCCAGACCAACACCCTGCTGCGCGAGGCCGGCGTCGAGGTCATCACCATCGTCGGGTCCGAACTGGGGCGAGGACGCGGCGGCGGCCACTGCATGACCTGCCCCATCGTGCGGGACCCCGTCGCCTTCTGACGTCCCCGGCTCAGAAGGCGTCCGGATCGGCTGCCGCCCAGTCCGCCGCCCAGGACGAGGGCGGCTCGGCGAGCAGCACCCCGGGCGCCAGCCACTCGTAGAGCTCCGCGTACGACCTCACCGTCACCGGCCCGACGCGCCGCAGCAGCCGGTGCGGGGTGAGTTCGCCGGGCTCCCGCACGCCCATCGCCGCCATGATCCGGCTCGCGCTGCGCACGGTGGCCCGCTGGTAGCGCCGCACCCGCTCGGCCTTGTCGGCCACGTCCAGCGCGCGGACCCGGCGCGGATCCTGGGTCGCCACACCGGTCGGACAGGTGTTCGTGTGGCACCGCAGGGCCTGGACGCAGCCGACGGCCAGCATCATCGCGCGGGCCGCGTTGGTGTAGTCGGCACCCTGGAGCAGGCGCTTGACGATGTCCGAGCCGGTGGCGACCCTGCCGCTCGCACCGATCCGGACCCGGTCGCGCAGCCCGGTGCCGACCAGCGCGTTGTGCACCGTGACCAGCCCCTCGGTCAGCGGCGTGCCGAGGGCCGCCGCGAACTCCGGGGCCGCCGCCCCCGTACCGCCCTCCGAGCCGTCCACGACGATGAAGTCGGGGGTCACCCCCTCGGCGAGCATCGCCTTGCAGACGGCCAGGAACTGCCGCCGCGAGCCGACGCACAGCTTGAGGCCCGTCGGCTTGCCGCCCGCCAGCTCCCGCATCCGCGCGACGAACCGCACCAGTTCCCTCGGGGTCGAGAACACCCGGTGGAACGGAGGCGACACGACGGTCACCCCCTCGGGCACACCGCGCGCCCGCGCGATCTCCGCGTTCACCTTCACCCCGGGCAGCACCCCGCCGGACCCCGCCCCCGCCCCCTGGGAGAGCTTCAGCGACACGCACCTCACCTCGGGCAGGGCGGCCTTGTCCGCGAACTCCCTTGCCTCGAAGTCCCCTTCGGGAGTACGGCACCCGAAGTACCCCGTGCCGATCTCCCAGACGAGGTCACCGCCGCCGCGCAGATGGTGGTCCGACAGACCGCCCTCGCCGGTGTCGTGCGCGAACCCCCCGAGCGCCGCACCCCTGTTGAGCGCCAGCACGGCGTTCGGCGACAGGGCTCCGAAACTCATCGCGGAGACGTTCAGGAGGGCCATGTCGTAGGGCTTGGTGCAGTCGGGGCCGCCCACCCGGACGACGGGCGGCTCGTCCGGCGCCTCGACGGGACGCATCGACGGCTCCAGGAACTCGTGACCGTCCGCGTACACATCACGCGCCGTGCCGAACGGCTCCTCCGCCCCGCCGCCCCCGGCCCGCTCGTACACGACGGCCCGGACCGTCCGGTCGAAGGGACGCCCGCCGGTGTCGCGTCCGTCGGCGTACCGCCGGCGTCCCCGGAGCACGGTCTCCGGCGGGAAGCACAGACGGCCGAGCAGCGGATAGTTGCGCCGCACGGAGTGACGGCGCTGCGCCAGGTCCCCGGCGCCGAGCGCGGTCAGCGCCAGCAGCGGGCCCGCCGCGCACCACCACCACGCCGAGACCGCGCCCGCCAGGAGCAGCGCCCCGGCCGCGCCGAGGGCGATGAGCAGCAGTGGGAGCATCCGGCGCACACCCCGAGTCAAACCCATGGGGCGAAGGCCGCCGGCCGGGACACACGCGCGGGCCGCGACGCTCACCCTGTGGGACGCCGGTCAGTAGCCGTCCGTGTCCTCCGGTCCGCAGGAACTGCCGTCGGCCGGCAGGGCCCCGTACAGCAGGAAGTCGTCGACCTTGCGGTGCACGCACTTCGAGGACGCGTACCCGGTGTGCCCCTCGCCCCTGTTGTCGAGCACCACGGCGGAGGGACCGAGACGCCTGGCGGTCTCCACGGTCCAGCGGTAGGGGGTGGCCGGGTCGCCGCGGGTGCCGACCAGCAGCATCTTCGGGGCGGGTACGTCACGGACCTTCTCGCGTATGTAGTCGGTGCCCTTCGGACGGCCGTAGCACATCAGCACCTGGGCGAGCCGGTACCGGCCGAAGACCGGCGAAGCCTCCTGGTAGGCGGCACGCAGTCCGGCGACCTGCCGGGCCACCTCCTCGGCACCGGGCCGGTCGGGGTCGTCGGCGCAGTTGACGGCCATCAGGGCGGCGGGAAGGTTGTCGAGGGGGACGTCCTCCACGTCGACGAGGCCGCCGTCCTGCCGCGGCCGCTGTCTGACGGGTGTGGAGGTGGCGGGCAGGGAGGCGCCGCCGTAGAGCTGGGCGAGTCCGCGGGGGTCGCCGTCCTGGACCAGCAGGGCGAGGGACTGTTCGAGGACGGGCCACATCTCCCTGCTGTAGAGCGCCTGGCCGATCGCCCCCACCAGGTCCTGCCCGGAGAACTCCTGGCCGAAGGCCGACGTCACCGGACTCTCGTCGAGCGACCGGACGAGCCGGCCCATCCGCTCGCCGGCGCTGCGCCGGTCCTGTCCGAACGGGCAGGCCATGTTCTTCGCGCACCAGGCGATGAAGCCGTCGAGTGCGGTCTGCTGTCCCGCCGCGCCCGCGCGGCCCTGCTCGGTGATCGGCTCGGTGAGGGTGTCGACCCCGTCGAGCACCATCCGTCCCGTCCTCCCGGGGAACTGGGCCGCGTACACCGCGCCCAGCCGCGTGCCGTACGAGAACCCGAGGTAGTTGAGCTTCTTGTCACCGAGCGCCTGGCGTATCACGTCCATGTCGCGGGCGGCGTCGACCGTGCCGATGTGGGGCAGGACGGCCCCCGAGTGCGCGGCGCAGGCGTCGGCGGCCTTCTCGACCGCCTTGAGCGCCGCCTGCACGTCGGTGTCGGCCGCCGCGGTCCCGAAGATCTCGTTCATACCGTCGCCGCAGCTCACGGGCGAGGAGCGGCCGACGCCGCGGGGGTCGAAGGTCACCACGTCGTAGCCGTCGGTCAGGCCCATGAAGTCCTTGCCGTCCGCGGCGAGCCCGGGAACGCCCGCGCCCCCCGGACCGCCGAAGTTCAGCAGTACCGACCCGCGTGAACGGCCCGTCGCCCGGTAGCGGGCCAGCGCCAGGTCGAGCGTGTCGCCGCCCGGCCTCGCGTAGTCCAGGGGCACGGTGACCTTGCCGCACTGCAGGTCCTCGGGCATGCCCTCGCCCTCGCAGGCCGCCCACGTGACCTTCTGGTCGTAGAAGCGGGACAGGGCGGGCCTCGCGTCGTCGGCCGCCGCCGGCAGGCCCGCCGCCAGCAGGGTCAGCGTCGCCGTGGCGGCTCCCACGAGCGCGAAGCGTCGGTGCACGGACAGCATGCCTGCCTCCAGGGTCGCCTGCGGTGGACCGGCGATACCTCCCGGATCACGATAGACGCGGCCTTCGGGGCACGCCTCCGGGCGGGCGGAACCGCCCGTCGTCCCCCGCCCGTGCCGGTGTCCCTCGTACGGGGCGCTCCGGCCGTTCGAAAGAGGGGCCGCTCGAAGGGGTGAAAGGCAGATAAGCCATAACTCGGATGGTCCTCGGGCGTTCTTGGCAATGTGGGCGAGCGCCCACGTGGTTGTCAGGAAGGCAGTGAACGAATGAAACGGGTGACCCGAAACGGTTTGATCGCCGCGGCCGCCGCCTCGGGCGCGCTGGCCGCGGTCGTGCCGGCGCACGCCGACTCCGCTGCTGACGGGGCGGCGTCAGGCTCGCCCGGCCTGGTCTCCGGCAACACCGTCCAGCTTCCCGTGCACGTTCCCGTGAACCTGTGCGGGAACACGGTGAACGTGGTCGGGCTGCTCAACCCCGCCGCGGGCAACCGCTGCGCCAACGAGGGCGCCGGAGGCGGCGCGACCGTGACCGGCGGAGGCCGGCACGGGGGAGCCGGAACGCACGCGGGGCCCGCAGGCCGTGGCACCACGGCCGACGGGGACAGCCGGGGCGGCGGGGGCGCGGTCGCGCACGGTCGGGAAAAGGACTCGCCGGGTGTGCTCTCGGGCAACGGCCTGCAGCTTCCGGTGGACCTCCCGGTCAACGTCAGCGGGAACTCCGTGACGGCGGTCGGCCTCGGCAACCCGGCCGTCGGGAACGAGTCGGTCAACGACTCGGGAACCGAGCCCGTGCGGGAGCACCACGCCGTGAAACCCGCCCCCGAGCCGTCGGCCCCGCCCGCGGAGGTCCCCGCCGCCGAGGTCCCGGAGCAGGTCCCGGACAGGAGCGGGGCCGTGGCCACCCTCGCCCACACGGGTGCGGACGCCGCGATGCCCGCCGTCGCGGCGAGCGCGGCGATGCTGATCGGCGGCGCCGTCCTGTTCCGCCGGTTCCGGCCCGCCGCGGTGCGCTGACCCGCGGCGGTCATGGACGGGGGGCTCCATCGGACGGGTGACCGATGGAGCCTCCTCCACGCCCCTCCTCGGTGTCCGCTCTCCCCGTCCGCCCTCCCTCCCGCCCGGTACCCCGGGCGGACGGTGACCGCGCCGAACCGGGCGGGCGTCCACCGGCCCCACGGCGACGGCCCCACGGCGACGGCGCCGTGCGTGCCGAAGTGGCCGAATCCCTTCCGGCGCGCGGCGCCCGTCGCTGCGATCGGCACGGAGATCGGCGAGGATGCTGCGCGAGCGACCGGCCGGCGCACCGCGAGCCGGCGCCCACCCGACCCGTACGCATTGGAGTGCCCCATGACCTCTCCGGGACCCGTCGGCCTCGTCGTCGGCCAGGCCACGCTCGACGACTGGAAGACCGTCGGCGGCTGGGCGGCGGACGAGGGATGGAACCCCGGCCTGTCCGACAGCGTGAGCTTCTTCGCGCAGGATCCCGACGGTTTCTTCATCGGGCGCGTCGACGGCGAGCCGGTCTCGGCCGTCTCGGTGGTCAACTACAGCGCCGACTACGCCTTCCTCGGCTTCTATCTCGTACGCCCCGACCTGCGCGGCCGCGGATACGGTCTCGCCACCTGGGAGGCCGCCCTCGCCCACGCGGGCGGCCGGACCGTCGGCCTCGACGGCGTGGTCGCGCAGCAGGACAACTACCGCAAGTCCGGGTTCGAACTCGCCTACCGGACCGCCCGGTTCACCGGTGTGGCCCCCGTGGGGGAGGAGCCGTCGGGCGTACGGGCGGCCACTTCGGCGGACCGCGCGGACGTCACGGCGTACGACAGTGCCTGCTGCCCGGCCGACCGGCCGGTGTTCCTGGAGTCGTGGCTGTCCGCCCCCGGCCACCGCACCTTCGTACGGCACACCGGCGAGGGCCGGCTGAGCGGGTACGCCGTGATCCGTCCGGCGCGTGACTCCCTGCGGATCGGTCCCCTCTTCGCCGACACCGCCGACGACGCCCGCGCCCTGTTCTCCGCGCTCGCCGCCGACGCGGGCGGCAGGACGATCGCCGTCGACGTGCCCCGGGCGAACACGGCGGCCGTCGCGCTGGCCGAGGAGCTGGGCCTCGCCCCCTCCTTCGAGACGGCCCGCATGTACACCGGTCCGGTCAGGGAGTTCGCGGGCGGACGCGTGTACGGGGTGACGTCACTGGAACTCGGCTGAGCCGGTACGGGCCGCCGCCACCCCGGTGAGCAGGACCATCCCGGAGTCCCCGTAGTCCGGCAGGGTCGGGTCCGACGGGATGCGGCCGACCGAGAGCCGGTCGGTGAGAGGGGTGAACACCTCGGTGATCACCTCCGTGTCCACCGGACAGCCGGGCCAGCGGGACTCGGCGCCGATCCGGTAGGTCGGCATGTTCTCCATGAAGGCGGCGACCAGGTGCCCGCCCGGTACCGCGCACCGGACGAACCAGCGGCAGAACTCCTTGAACTCCTCGAAGTCCTCGGTGGCGCCCTCGGCCACGAAGTGCATGGAGGCGAGGTCGTAGCTCCCCGGTTCGACGGACCTCAGGTCGCCGTGCACCAGCCGCACCGCGGACAGCGACCCCTCCAGGGTCTCGGGCACGTCCGGGTTGAGGCTGCGGCACAACGCGTGGAACGGCAGCCAGCTCTCCTCCGGCGTCCCGTTCAACTGCCGCTCCAGATAGGCGGCGTTGGAGGCCCCCGCCTCCACGGCGTCTATCCGGCGGCTCGCGGCGGACGCGAGGATCAGCGGATAGAGGTTGGGGCCGGCGCCGACCTCCACGGACCGGCCGACGCTGCCCGGCGCGAAGGCGCGGTAGAACGCGCAGTGGTGGGCGATGACCGCCGCGTCCGAGGGGTGCAGCTCGCGGTAGTTCTCCGCCAGATAGTCCTCGACGGGCCAGCTGTCCCAGTCCACGTCGTCATTGAGAACCGGCATCGCCGACTCCGTTCCTCGGCCGCAGCCGGTAGCGCTCGGTGAGCCGGGTGAGCGCGTCGTTGAGCCGTTCGACGTCCTCGTCGGAGTTGAGCGCGGTGAGCTGGACCCGGAAACCGACCCGGTCGCGCGGTACGAGGGGGTAGGCCGCCAGGGTCACGTAGATGCCGTTGTCCCACAGGAACCCGCCGACCGCGTCCAGGTCGTCGGCGTCGGCCAGGGGTATCTCGATGATGGGCAGACGGTCCGTGTTGAGCGTGCCCACCCCCAGTTCCTCCAGGTGGTCGAGCACCCTGCCGGTCTTGCGGTACAGATCGGCCCGGATGGCGTCCCCGCGTCTGTCGTTGGCGTCGAGGCCGGCCAGCGCCGTGGCGAGGGAGGCGGTGGGCGACGGACCCGAGTAGAGGTAGGGGGCGGCGGCGGTCTTGAGGCGGTCCTTGAGCGAGCTCGGAAGCGCCACGAAGGCCAGCAGCGACGAGTACGCCTTGGAGAACCCGCCGACGAGGACGATCCCCTCGTACGACTCTCCCGTGTGCCGCACGACGCTGTTGCCGCGGTTCCCGTACGGACACGACTCGTGCGGGCCGCGCTCCCCGATGACGCCGAAGCCGTGCGCGTCGTCGACGTACATCAGGGCGTTCCGGGGACGGCACACCTCGGCCAGTCCCGGCAGGTCGGGGATGTTCCCGCTCATGCTGTTCACGCCGTCCAGACAGACGAGCCGGGGCAGGCCGGCGGGAACCCCGTCCAGCATGGCGGCCAGTTCGTCGGGGCGTTCGGCGTGGAACCGGTGCAGCGTCGCGCCCTGTCCACGGGCTCCCACGCATCCGTCGAACACGGTCCGGTGCGCCGTGGCCTCGACGAAGACGTGGCCCTCGCCCGCCAGGGCGGGGATCACCGAGGAGTGGATCAGGGTGGCGGTGGGGAGCAGCAGCGTGTCCGGGGCGCCGAGCAGGTCGGCGAGCCGCTCCTCGATGTCCGGGTACAGCTTCGGACTGCCGATCAGCCGGGACCAGCTCGGATGGGTGCCCCAGCGGCGCACGGCCGGCTCGATCGCCTGGATGATCTCCGGATCGCAGTCGAAGCCGAGGTAGTTGCAGGAGGCGAAGTCGATCATCCAGTGGTCGCCGCTGCGGATGTGCCGGCCGAGCACCTCGTCCAGCACGGCGTCGCTCATGGGGTTGGTCTGCCGCAGGTGTTCCAGGTCGCGCCAGCGCCTGGAGCGGCGTGTGCCCTCCGTCTGGGGGCCGCCCGTCCGCCCGCTCCCGGTCCGCGCGTCCTGCGTCCGCGCGTCCGGTGTCCGTGCGCCCTGTGTCCTCGTGCCGTTCGTCCGCTCGCCGCCGGTCCCCGCCGTCCCGGGCGGGGCGGCCGGCTCCTCGCGCGGTTCGGCGGCCGCCGGCTCCGTGGGTTCCATTTCGTGCCTCGCTTCCGCCGTCCTGGCGGCGGACCGTGCCGGGGTGCGAACCCCGTCGGGCCGCCGCAGCAGAAGCTCGCTCTGCTGCAGCGTCATCGGCCGGGCGAAGAGGAAACCCTGTCCGAACCGGCATCCCATGCCGGCCAGGAGATCCCGCTGCACCTGGTCCTCGATCCCCTCGGCGATCACCTGGATGCCCAGGGTGTCGGCCAGACCGACGATCCCCTCGACGAGCGCGACCTGCCGGGTGTCCAGCGCGATGTCGTCGATGAACGTCTTGTCGATCTTCAGTACGTCGACGGGGAAGTCCCGCAGGTACCGCAGCGACGAGTAGCCGCTGCCGAAGTCGTCGACGGCTATGTGCACCCCGAGGTCCTTGAGCGAGTACAGCACCGCCTGGATCTGCGCGTCCCGGCGCATCAGCACCGTCTCGGTGAGCTCCAGCTGCAGCGAGCCGGGGGCGAGCCCCGGCGTCTCCAGCGCCTTGCGCACCTCGCCCAGGAACCCGCTGTCGCGGAACTGGCGGGCGGAGACGTTCACGCTCACGTACGGCGGGTCCGCCCCGTCGGCCGTCCGCTGGAGCCCGGCGATGTCGGTGGTGGCGTGCGTCAGGACCCACGCGCCCAGCGGTGTGATGTGCCCCGTCTCCTCGGCGAGGGCGATGAACTGGTCCGGCGGGACCGGCTCGTGCTGCGGATGCGGCCAGCGGGCCAGCGCCTCGAAGCCGACGACCTCGCCCGCGGCGATGTCGACGACGGGCTGGTAGCGCAGGGCGAACTCGGACCGGGCCACCGCACCGTCCAGCCGTGCCTGCAGGTCGTGCCGCTCCACCATCCGCACCCGGAGCCGAGGCAGGAACCTGCGCCACTGCCGCTTGCCCGCCGCCTTGGCCGCGTAGAGGGCCAGATCGGCGTGGCCGAGGAGTTCCTCGGCGTCCGTGCTGTCCCGGGCGGTGGCCACGCCGACGCTCGCGGACACGCTCACCGAGCCCTCGGGCAGGGTGAACGGCCTGCTCAGCGCCTGGATCACCTGGGCCGCCAGGAGTTCGGCGTCCAGCGGCTTCTTCGCGTCCTCCATCAGCACCGCGAACTCGTCGCCCCCGAGCCTGGCCGCGGTGTCCGTGCGGCGCAGGGCACCCGAGAGCCGTTCGCCGACGGCGGCCAGCAGATGGTCGCCGGTGGAGTGCCCCATGGTGTCGTTGACCATCTTGAAGTCGTCGAGGTCGATGAAGAGCAGGCAGGTGAGCGTCGTCCCGCGGCGGCTGCGCAGCAGGGCGCGCTCGATCCGCTCCAGGAGCAGGGTCCGGTTGGGCAGACCGGTCAGCGGATCGTGGAACGCCCGCTCCGTCAGCTCGTGCTCCAGGCGCCGCTGCTCGGTCACGTCCCGCAGGGTGATGACCAGACCGGAGACCGTGGGGTCCTCGCGCAGGTCGCTGCAGCGCACCTCGACCTCGATGCGGTTGCCGTCGCGCAGCACCCACCAGTGGTCGTGGGTCTCGGGGGATCCGCCGTTGCGCAGCGCGGCGAGTCCCCTGACCACCCGTGCCCGGTCGCTGGAGTCCACGAGTTCGGGCAGCGGCGCCCCGGTCAGCTCGGCCTGGCCGAAGACGGCCCGCGCGGACGGGCTCGCGTACCGGACGGTGTTGTCGTCCTCGACGATCAGGATGACGTCCGAGGCGTTGCGCACCAGCGTGCGGAAGTACGCCTCGCTCTCCTTGCGGATGATCTCCTGGCGCAGCGCGATGCGTTCCACGGCCAGGCCGGCGTGCGAGGCCAGGATCTCCAGCGAGCTCTGGATCTCGCGGAGCTGCTGCTCGGGGCCCGCCGCCATCAGCACGCCCGGAAGCTCTCCGGTCGGCTCGTCGGGCGGGATCATGGGGCACACCAGGGTGGTCGGCAGACCGTCGAGCCGGCCCGCGATGTCCGCCCCGAGTTCCTCGGTGGGCACCAGGTGCGTGCGACGGGTCGCCATCCCGCTCGCGTACTCGGCCGACAGGACGAGACTGCGGTGCGCCACCTTGGGCCCGAACAGCGTGCTGACCGTGGTGTCGCACGCCCGCGCCACGTCCTGCGGCCGGACCGCCGAGACGAGGGACGTGGCCGCCGTGCGCAGCGCCAGCTCGCGCGCCACGGCGCTGCGGTGGGCCGCGACCATCCCGGAGAGCCGGAGGATCACCAGGAGGAAGAGCGCGGCGGAGAAGACCGCGATCACGGCGGCGTCCTGCGCGTGCCTTTCGTGTCCCTCGTACAGCAGGATCGCGGGCGCCACCAGGGTGGCCGCGGCGAGCAGGAACAGCCGCCGACGCGTGGGCCGCAGGGACTCCCGCCGCACCACGGGCCGGGTCAGTTCCACCATCGAGGGATGCAGTCCGGCGAGTCCCCAGGCGGTGTAGAACACGATCCAGCCGGAGTCCAGCAGGGTTCCGGTCTGCCACAGGTCGTTGAGCTGGAGGATCCCGTACGCGATGTCGAAGGTGAGCAGCGTCGCGGTTCCCAGTACGAGGAGCTGGACGGAGCGGATGCGGCCGGAGCCGCCGCTCGCGGCCAGCAGGCGGGCCAGCATCGCGAGGACGAGGACGTCGCCGATCGGGTAGGCGATGCTGATGGCGCGCTGCTGCCACGTCAGGCCCGGCACGTGGGCGAGCGGCTGCACCAGGAAGACCCAGACCGGCAGGGCGAGCCCCAGGGCGAAGATCAGCGCGTCGAGCAGGCTCGGCAGGTCGTGACCGGGCCAGCGGTAGCGGACGAGCCCGTAGAGACCGGCGGCGAACAGCGGATAGGTGGCGAGGTAGCAGGCGTCCGCGACGGAGGGGAACGGATTGTTGATGGCGAAGTACGACTCCATCACGTTGTACGAGGTGTCGCCCGCGGAGAAGGCCAGCAGCCCGGCGGCCAGCAGGAACCACGGCCAGCGGTGGTTCGGGCGGTTGACGACGATTCCGGTGATCACGGCGGCGACGCCGCCGAGTCCGATGACGGCCCACAGCGGGGTCCGGGTCGAGGGAACGGCCATGTAGACGACGGTGGTCGCCGCCACCAGGAGGGCGTACACACCGAGGCGCCGTGGCCGCAGGAAGCCGCCTGTGAGGCGAAGTGCCCGCAGCAAGCCGAACCGCCTCCCTACGTCGGACGGCACGGGACTGTTCGCCGGGTTCCGGGGCATTGTCGATCGTAGGCACGGGGGAGTGACGGGTGCATCTTCAGTCCTGTACGAAGCGGTCCAGCAAGGCGTCCAGGCCGGCGTCCAGGCCGTCCGGGCCGCCCCGCTCGGCGAGGGTCTCGGCGATCTCGCGGAGCCGGGGGAGTTCCTGGGGCGGCATGCGGTGCAGCCCCAGCCTGAAGGCGGGTTCCTCCTCGTCGGGGTTGTCGACCATGGCGCGCAGTTCCCCGGAGAGGTAGCCGAGGACCCAGCCGGTGAAGGCGCGGAAGACGGCCGCGGACCGGGTGAGGTCGAGCCCCGCGTCCTGGAGCAGCGCGAGCACCCGCTCGTACTCCCTGAGCACGGGCAGAGGTCTGCGGGCCAGTGGAACGGCGAGCATGCGGGTGGCGAGCAGCGGCACCACCTGGGGATGGGCGAGGCAGACCTCGTACATCGCCCGTGCGATCCGGTGGAGTTCCCCGCGCCACGCGGCCGGGCCGGTCTGCGCGGTGACCTCCGGCGCGGGACCGGCGGACAGACGTTCGCCCAGTTCGAGGTAGAGGGCCTCGACCAGTCCGTCCAGCAGGGCGTCCTTGCCCCGCGCGTAGCGGTACAGCGCCATGGCCTCGACGCCGAGCCGCGCGCCGAGCCGGCGCATGCTCAGCGCCGAGAGGCCTTCCTCGTCCACCAGTTCCAGGGCGGCGGCGAGGACGAGTTCCCGGTTCAGCCGGCCGTAGTGGCCCCGGTCGCTGGCGCGTCGCGCCGGCTCGGCGGCCTCGCCGCCCTTGTCCCGCATCCGTTCCCTGACCATGTCCTGCCTCCGTGTGAACCGCTCGAAAATCCCGCTCCCGTCGACTTTATGCACTGACAAGTTCCAAGTGTACGTATACGGCGTATGTGAAGCGAATGTCCGGGATTGACCGGAACGGTTCCGGGGTTCATGATGTACGTATACGTCGTAAATTTACGTATTTACGCAGGTGTCCATCGGTGGTGATCGTTGATGCTGTACGGGACCCTCGCCCCCAGCCCGGGGCAGCCGGACGGCACGGCCGCGAGCAGGACCGCCACGCCGCCGCGCGTGGCGCCCGCCGAGGCACTTCCCCCGGCGCCGGTCCTGCCGCGCATCAAGGTCCTGCACGTCGTCACCCGCTTCCGGGCGGGCGCCGGGGACGACACCCCGCTGGCGGCCGAGGGCACGGACCCCGACCGCTACGAGGTGTGGGTCGCCGGAGTGCCGTCCGGTGACCTGTGGGAGCCGGCGCGGGCCGCTGGCGTGCGCACCCTGGAGACACCGGGGTTCCGGCACGCCCTGGGCCCCGCCGACGTGCTCGTCCTGGGGCGGCTCGTGCGGCTCATCCGCCGCGAGCGGTTCACGCTCGTGCACACCCACGCGGCGAAGGGCCGGTCCCTCGGCCGGGTCGCCGCACGGCTGTGCCGGACCTCCGTGGTGGTGCACACCGTCCACGGACCGAGCTTCCACCCGTACACGGCTCGCCCCGGGCGCACGGCGTACCGCGGTCTGGGGCGCGTGACGCGGAGGCTGGCCCGCCGGCTCCTCGCGCCGGCCCCGCGCGGGGCCGGCGCGGCCGGGGAGCGTCCGGCGCCGCCGGACCGCGCGCGGGCGATGCCCTCCGCCGCACGGCCGGCCGGCGTCCCCGGGGAGTTCGACCCGGCCGCCCGCGCCCTGCTCGGCGTCTCCCGGAAGACGGCACTCGTCGGCACCGTCGGCGGCGTCGACACCCGCGAGGCCCCCCTCGCCTTCGTCCGCATGGCGGCCGCGGTCCGGGCGCACCACCCGGACACCGCGTTCGTCGTGATCGGGGACGGCCCGCCGGCGGGGGAGGTGCGCAGGCTCGCCGCGGACCTGGACGTCGAGGTGACCGTCACCGGACGGCGTCCGGACACCGGCAGGCTCGTGGCCGGACTGGACGTCTTCGTGACCACCTCCCTGCGCGAGGGGGCGGGACGGGCGCTCACCGAGGCCCTGACCGCCGCCCGGCCCGTCGTCGCGACGGCCGTGCACGGGGTGCCCGACCTGGTGGAGCACGGAGCCACGGGACTGCTCGTGGCACCGGCCGACCCGGGAGGCGCCGCGCGCGCGGTCGGCTGGCTCCTCGACCATCCGCGCGAGGCCGCGGAGATGGGCCGCAAGGCCGGCCGCAGGGTCCGCGCCGCGCTCGCGCCCGAGGGCGGACGCGGGGCCGCCGGCGTCCGCCGCCGGCCGGGCCGGCCCGCAGCCGGGCGCGTCCCGGGGGTCGCGCCCGGCTCCTGATCCCCCGACACACGAAAACCCACCCGCTGTGGCGGCCACGGGCCGACCACACGCCGACCACGGAGAACGACATGCGTCTGACAGTCATCGGCACCGGATACGTCGGCGCGGTGCACGCCGCCTGCATGGCCGACATCGGGCACGAGGTGCTCGGCGTCGACGTCGACGAGGACAGGATCGCCGCCCTGACCGCGGGCACGCCCCCGTTCTTCGAACCCGGCCTGTCGGAGACGCTCATGAGAGCCGTGGACTCCGGCCGGCTGCGCTTCACCACCTCGACGGCCGAGGCCGCCCGCTTCGCCGACACGCACTTCGTCTGCGTCGGCACACCCCAGCGCCCCGACACGGGCGCCGCCGACCTGCGCCACGTCGAGGCGGCCGTCGACGGGCTGGCACCCGGACTCCGCGACAGCGGTCGCGAACAGGCCCTGGTCGTCGGCAAGTCCACCGTGCCGGTCGGCACCGCGGCCCGCCTCGCCGAACGGCTGCGCGCCACCGCCCCACGGGCCGAGGTGGCCTGGAACCCGGAGTTCCTGCGCGAGGGCCACGCCGTCCAGGACACCCTGGGACCCGAACGCATCGTGGTCGGCACCAGGACGGGCGGCGGCACGAACGGCACCGGGAACGGCGCCGGATGGGCCGAGGCGCGGCTCAGAGAGGTCTACGCGCCGCTCCTGGAAGCGGGCACCCCCTTCATCGCCACCGACACGGCCACCGCCGAACTGGTCAAGGTCGCCTCCAACTCCTTCCTCGCCACGAAGATCTCCTTCGTCAACGCCATGGCCGAGATCTGCGAGGCCACCGGGGCCGACGTGCTCACCCTGGCCGAGGCGATGGGCCGGGACTCCCGTATAGGGCCCCGCTTCCTTTCCCCGGGACTCGGTTTCGGCGGCAGCTGTCTGCCCAAGGACATCCGGGCCTTCGCCACCCGCGGCGAGGAACTGGGGCTCGGCGGCTCCGTCGCCTTCCTGCGCCAGGTCGACGAGATCAACACCCGGCAGCGCCTGCGCACCGTCGACCTCGCCGGGAGCCTCCTGGGAGGTTCCTTCGCGGGCCGGAGCGTCGCGGTGCTCGGCGCCGCCTTCAAGCCCGGCAGCGACGACGTCCGTGACTCGCCCGCGCTCGTGGTCGCCGACGAGATCCGCCGCCGCGGAGCACAGGTCCGCGTGCACGACCCCGAGGCCGTCGACAACGCCCGGCTGGCCTACCCGGCGCTCCAGTTCGCCCTGGACGTGACCAAGGCATGCGAGCGGGCCGACGTCGTCCTGCACCTCACCGAGTGGCCCCAGTACCGGGACCTGGACCCCGTCGCGCTCGCGACGACGGTGCGTTCCCCGGTCCTGGTGGACGCGCGGAACACCCTGGACCCGGTCCGGTGGCGCTCGGCGGGATGGGCGCTGCACGCGCTCGGCCGTCCGGCGCCGGCCCCGCTGACCTGAGGGAGGAGAGACCCATGCGTGTCGTCGTGTCAGGCGGAAGCGGTTTCGTGGGATCGCATCTCTGCGAGGCCCTGCTGAACAGGGGTGACAGCGTCTGCTGTCTGGACAACCTCTCCTCGGGCAGACCGGTCAACATCGCCGCGTTCCGGCACGACCCCCGGTTCACCTTCGAGGCCCGGGACGTCACCGAGCCGTTCGGCGTCGCGGGGGACGTGGACGCCGTGGTGCACCTCGCGAGCCTCGCGTCGCCCGTCGACTACCAGCGCTTCCCGCTGGAGACACTGGCCGCGGGCAGCAGGGGGACGGAGAACATGCTGCGGCTCGCCGACCGCAACTCGGCCCGGTTCGTCCTGGCGTCCACCAGCGAGGTCTACGGCGATCCCAAGGTGCATCCGCAGGACGAGGCGTACTGGGGACACGTCAATCCCGTCGGACCCCGCAGCGTCTACGACGAGGCCAAGCGCTACGCCGAGGCCCTGTCCATGGCGTACCGCCGGACCCGGGCGGTCGACGTGGGAATCGTCCGCATCTTCAACACCTACGGCCCCCGCATGCGTTCGTACGACGGCCGGGTGGTGTCCAGCTTCATCCGGCAGGCGCTGCGCGGCGAGCCCCTGACCCTCTTCGGGGACGGCAGCCAGACCCGGAGCTTCTGCTACGTCGACGACCTGGTCCGGGGTCTGATCGCCATGATCGATTCGCACCGGCCGGGGCCGTTCAACCTCGGGAACCCCAACGAGCGGACCGTGCGGGAGCTCGCGGAGCTCGTCCTCGCGATCACCGGATCGCGCAGCGGACTGCGCTTCCTCCCCCTGCCGGCCGACGATCCGGTCCGCCGGCGCCCCGTCGTCTCGCGCGCCCGCGAAGCGCTCGGATGGTACCCGCGGGTGTCCCTGGAGGACGGGCTGCGGCACACCGCCGACTGGTTCGCGGCGCAGTCGAGGGGATCCCTGCGGCCGTCGGGACAGACCCCCGTGGGACGGCCGTCCTGAGAGGGGCCGGGATGCGAACTCCCTTGTCACGGACGTACCCTGAAAAGGCGGCAATGCACACGGCAGCGTGACTCCGATCATGAACGCACCCATCGAGGACTACGCCCTCATCAGCGATCTGGAAACCGCTGCCATGGTCGGCAGGGACGGTTCCATCGACTGGCTGTGTCTGCCCCGGTTCGACTCACCGGCCTGTCTGGCCGCGATCCTGGGGACCGAGGACAACGGCTTCTGGCGGATCGCGCCGGCCTCACGGGCGGCGCGCGCCCCCTGCGCCGGCCGCGCCTACCGGCCGGACACCCTCGTCCTCGAGTCCCGCTGGGAGACGCCCACGGGCGCCGTGCGGGTCGTCGACTTCATGCCGCCGCGCAGCCAACTGCCCTGCGTCGTCCGCATGGTGGAAGGCCTCTCGGGCTCGGTGGAGATGCGCAGCGAGCTACGGCTGCGCTTCCACCAGGGCAGGGTGGTGCCGTGGATCCAGCCCGGTGACGCCTGCACGGTCGCGGTCGCCGGGCCGGACGCCGTCTGGCTGAACACCGAAGGCCTGGAGGCGGCACCCGGCGGCGGGACCTCCACCGTCCACGACTTCACCGTCCTGGCCGGGCGCAGGACGACCCTGACGTTCGTGTGGGCGCCCTCGTACGTGCCGGAGCCGCCCGCCCCGCTGTCCGTCCCGGCGGAGACCGTGCTCAAGGAGACCTGCGACTTCTGGCGGCGCTGGGCCGCCCAGTGCCACTACCAAGGGCCCTGGCGCGACGCCGTGGTGCGGTCCCTGATCACGCTCAAGGCGCTCACGTACGCGCCCACCGGGGGCATCGTTGCGGCCCCGACGACCTCGCTGCCCGGCTGCATCGGCGGCGAACGCAACTGGGACCACCGCTTCTGCTGGCTGCGTGATTCCGCGCTGACGCTGTCCTGCCTGCTGCGCGGCGGCTACCGCGAGGAGGCCACGGCGTGGCTGGGCTGGCTGGTGCGGGCGGTCGCGGGACAGCCGGCCGACCTCCAGACCGTGTACGGCGTCGGCGGACAGCGCCTGCTGCGGGAGACGGAGGCGCCGTGGCTGCCGGGCTACGAGGGCTCGCGGCCGGTCCGCTTCGGGAACTCGGCCATGAGCCAGTTCCAGCTCGACGTGTACGGCGAGGTGCTCGACGCGCTCCTGCTGTCGCTGCGGGCGGGCATCCCCATGCCGCGCCACGTGTGGAGCCTGGTGGAGGCCATGATGGGCCAGCTCCGCCGTCACTGGCGCGAGCCCGACCAGGGGCTGTGGCAGGTGCGCGGCCCGGCGCGGCAGTTCGTGCACTCCAAGGTGATGGTCTGGGTGGCGGCGGACCGCGCGCTGCGGATGGGCGAGCTGCTCGGCAGGAACGGCTCCTCGGACGTCTGGCGGGCTCTGCGGGACGAGGTGCGCCGGGAGGTGTGCCGGGAGGGATGGGACGCGGGACGGGGTTCCTTCGTCCAGTCCTACGGCTCGTCGTCGCTGGACGCCTCGGCGCTGCTGATCCCCCGGCTGGGTTTCCTGCCCGCCGGGGACGAGAGGGTGCGCGGGACCGTGCGGGCGATGCGGGAGCTGAGCCACGGCGGGTTCGTGCGGCGGTACGCGCCGAACGGGCGGGGCGTGCACGGCGTGGACGGGATGCCCGGCGGCGAGGGCGCGTTCGTGGCGTGCTCCCTCTGGTACGCCGACGCGCTCGCCGCGACCGGACACCGGGAGGAGGCGACGGAGGTGTTCGAACGGGTGCTGGAGATCCGCAACGACCTCGGCCTGCTCTCGGAGCAGTGGGACCCCGACGCCGGCCGCCAGCTGGGCAACGCGCCGCAGGCGTCCAGCCACATCGCACTGGTGGAGACGGCGTTCCTGCTGTCGGAGTGACCGCTGCCGGAGCGACCGGGGTGAGGGGCGCGGCGCTGTCGGATGCCGGGCCGGAACCGGGGGCGGAGCGTGAGCCCGGGCCGGAACCGGGGCGGGTGGGTTTCAGCCCTTGCCGGAAGAACGCCGGGCGGACCCGGCGTAGCCGTTGGGGTTGAGCCGCTGGAACCGCCACGCGTCCCGGCACATGTCGGAGAGGTCCCGCGAAGGGTGCCAGCCCCAGGCGCGCGCCACGGCCGAGGCGTCCGCCACGAGCTCGGCGACATCGCCGGGCCGGCGCGGGACCATCTCGTACGGCACGGGCCTGCCGCACTCCGCGGAGAAGGCGGAGATCACGTCGAGGACCGAACTGCCCTTGCCTATGCCGAGGTTGTACACACGCATGCCCCGCTCGTCGGCGAGGTGGTCGAGGGCGACGCGATGGGCCTCGACGGTGTCCATGACGTGCAGATAGTCACGGATCGCCGTCCCGTCCGCCGTCGGGTAGTCGTCGCCGAAGACCCGGAGGCGTTCCTGCCGCCCGACGGCCACCTGGGCCAGGTTCGGCAGCAGGTTCTCCGGGGAGTCACCGGGGTCCTCGCCGAGGAGCCCGCTGGGGTGGGCGCCCGCCGGGTTGAAGTACCGCAGGCACAGCACGGTGTACTCGGGGTGGCGCCGGCAGACGTCGGCCAGGATCTGCTCGCAGACGGCCTTGGAGGCCGCGTACGGATTCGTCGGCCGGGCCGGCGTCGACTCGTCGAGCGGTCCGCGGCCGGCGTCGCCGTACACGGAGCAGGACGAGGAGAAGACGAGCTGGCGCACACCGTGCTCGTGCATGGCGTTCAGCAGCGCGGTCGTTCCGCCGACGTTGGTGTCGTAGTACTCGATGGGCATCCGTGTCGACGTGCCGACGGCCTTGTGCGCGGCGAAGTGCACGACGGCGTCGACGGAGTGGCGGTCGAAGACGGCCGACAGGGCGCGCCGGTCACGGATGTCCAGCTCGTAGACGGTGCCGAGGAAACGGCCCGCGATGCGTTCCACGCGGGCGAAGACCTGTGGACTGCTGTTGGAATAGTCGTCGACCACGATCAACTCGTAACCGTGGTCGAGGAGTTCGACGCAGGCGTGACTACCGATGAATCCTGCGCCGCCCGTGACGAGAATGGTCGAGGGGGCGCTCATGTGCCCGGCTCCTTCGTGTGCGCGGGCGGCGGTCGGGGCGACCGGCGGACTGACTACGTATGTTTACGACGTATATGTACAACTCTGCCCCTGTCTGTCCCGTGCGTCAAGCGGCGGCGCCCCCGTCGCCGCCGGGCCTCCTCAGCCGGCCAGCTCCCGTGCCCGCCGGGCGGCCTCGCGGACCGGGCCGCGGTGCACGGGGCCGTGCCCGGGCAGCAGCACGTCGGCGTCGAGGGCCTCGATCCTTCCGAGCGAGTCGAGCGCTCCGGCGCGCTCGGTGTCGAACATCCTGGGCAGGAGCTGGGGGCCCCGTATCCGTGAGGTGGGGTGGCCGCTCACCAGGGCGTCACCGGAGATCAGCACCCCGGCCTCCGGCAGGTGGTAGACGCAGTGGCCTGGCGTGTGGCCCGGCGTGTGCACCGGCACGGGCCGCCCCGGCAGGTCGAGCGGACCCGTGTGCGGGAACGCCTCGGGCTTCGTCATGGCCACGTCCGCCGTGCCGCCGGAGCGGATGGCGTGCACCGCCCAGGGCAGTACGCCGGGGCGCCAGGCCTGCCGCGCGACCTGTCCGATGCTCACCTGGTGGAGGAAGTCGCGGCGCGCGTGCGGCACCTCGGTCTCGTGCAGCCGGACCGGCGTGCCGTAGGTGCGGTTCAGGAACTCGGCGGAGCCGAGGTGGTCGCTGTGCGCGTGGGTGATGAGCACGGCGGTCACCGCCTCGGGCGCGTGGCCGAGGGTCCTCAGCGACGCCAGGAGCTTCTCGCGGTCCCCGGGGTACCCCGTGTCGATCAGGGTGACGGAATCGCCCTCTGACAGCACCACCCAGTTCGTGTTGCTGCCGTGCACCAGGTGGACTCCGGGCGCTGCTTCGACGATCGTTTCCTCGTTCATGACCATCCTGACGTCGGACGACGGGTTGATGCCCAGAGGGCTCTGACAGGGCGAAAGGTATCGCGAGCGCGTGCCCGGCACGGAAAACCCGGTGCCGGTGCCGGGCCCGGTTGCCTAGACTCGCCGGGACATCGCACACCACCGCTCCGGTGCCGTGTGTGCCGTGACGAACGAGGGGAGCCGGGCCGTGCGTTACCGCACCGCTGTCGTCGTCCCCCCGTCACAGTACGAGGTGATCCTCGTGTCCTCGAGGGCCCGGTACCGGCTGCGCGGCCGGAACCGGACACCCGCGACGACCTCCTGACCTCCGCCCGCACGGCGGCGACCGCACGCCCGGTCGCCGTGCGCCGTGCCCGCCCGGGGTCCACCACCGTCTGGGACCAGACGTGTCGTCCGGGAATCGCGCCGACCCGTTTCCGGATCGTCCGAAAGGCCCTGGGCCATGCGTACCGACCTGCACCGCCACCTCACCGACCCCGTCACCGGCCCCCTCGCCGCCGTCCGCAACCTGGGCATCCTCGCCCACGTCGACGCGGGGAAGACCACCGTGACCGAACGGATCCTCTACCTCACCGGCACCATCCACAAACGGGGCGAGGTCCACGACGGCACCACCGTCACCGACTTCGACCCGCAGGAGCGCGACCGCGGCATCACCATCTTCGCCGCGGCCGTCACCTGCGCCTGGGACGGTCACCGCGTCAACCTGCTCGACACCCCGGGCCACGTCGACTTCTCCGACGAGGTGGAGCGCTCGCTCCGCGTCCTCGACGGCGCCGTCGCGGTGTTCGACGCCGTGGCGGGCGTCGAGCCGCAGAGCGAGTCGGTGTGGCGGCGGGCCGACCGGCACGGCGTCCCGCGGATCGCCTTCGTGAACAAGATGGACCGCGCGGGCGCCGACCTGGACACCGCCGTCGACTCGATCCGCGAACGGCTGCATCCGGCGCCCCTGGTCGTCCAGTTGCCGATCGGCACCGAGGACGCCTTCACCGGCGTGGTCGATCTGCTGCGGATGCGCGCGCTGGTGTGGGCCGACGGCGCCGACTCGGCCGAGGAGATCCCCGTGCCGCAGGACCTGTCGGAGGAGGCACGGCGCAGGCGGCGGCTTCTGGAGGAAGCGGTGGCCGAACTCCACCCGGTGGCCCTGGAGGAGTTCTGCGAGCGCTCCACGCTCTCGGCGGGGACGCTGTCGTCCGCGCTGCGCGACCTGACCCGTACCGGCGAGGGCGTGGTGGTGCTGTGCGGCTCGGCCTACCGCAACCGCGGTGTCGAACCGCTGCTGGACGCCATGGTGGCCTACCTGCCCTCGCCGCTCGACGTGCCCGCCGTGCGCGGTACGCACGACGGCGCCGGGCAGGAGCGGGTCGCCGACCCCCGAGCGCCGTTCGCGGCACTGGTGTTCAAGGTGAACGCCACCGCGACCGGACGGATGACGTACCTGCGCGTCTACGCGGGCACGGTGGAGAAGGGAGGGACGGTGCTGGACGCGGCCACGGGACGCACCGAGCGGATAGCCCGCATCCTGCGCGTACGGGCCGACCGCCACACGGAACTGGAGCGCGCGGTGGCCGGTGACATCGTCGCCGTGATCGGGCCGAAGTCCGCCCGGGCCGGAGCGACCCTGTGCGCCCCCGGGGCGCCACTGCTCCTCGAACCGCCGGCCGTCGCCGACCCGGTGGTGTCCGTGGCGGTCGAGGCACGCAGGAACACCGAGACCGACCGGCTGGTGTCGGCGCTGGCGCGGCTGGCCGAGGAGGACCCCTCGCTGGTCGTCCGCACCGACCCCGAGACCGGGCAGACGGTGCTGTCGGGCATGGGAGAACTGCATCTGGAGGTGGCGGTGGAGAAGATCAGGCGCGCCCAGGGGCTCGACGTCGCCGTCGGGCGGCCGAGGGTGTCCTACCGCGAGACGGTGGCCCGCGGGGTGTCGGGTCTGGTGTACCGGCACGTCAAACAGGACGGCGGCGCAGGTCAGTTCGCCCATGTCGTCCTGGACGTGGAGCCGCTGGGGACCGGCCCCGGCGGTGACGGGGGAGCGGTGACGGGCTTCGAGTTCCGCTCGGCGGTCGTCGGCGGCCGGGTGCCGCAGGAGTACGTCCGTGCCGTGGAGGCGGGCTGCCGGGACGCGCTCGCGGAGGGCCCCCTCGGCGGCCACCCGGTGACCGGGCTGCGCGTCACCCTCACCGACGGGGCGACCCACGTGAAGGACTCCTCGGAGACGGCGTTCCGCGCGGCCGGCCGGTTCGGGCTGCGTGAGGCGCTGCGCGCCAGTGCCGTGGTCCTGCTGGAACCGGTGGCCGAGGTCACCGTCACCGTGCCCGGGGAAGCCGTGGGCGGGGTGCTCGGCGACCTCGCGGCCCGGCGCGGCAGGGTCTCGGGCTCGCTCGTCCGCGGGGGCACGTCGGTGGTCACCGCCACCGTGCCGCTGGCCGAACTCTTCGGCTACGCGACCCGGTTGCGCAGCCGGACCCAGGGCCGGGGCACCTTCACCACCCGCCCCGCGGGCCTCGCCCCGGCCCCCGCCCAAGGGGCGCCCGCCCGGTGACCCTGCGCGGCCCCGCTCCTGACGACGGCCCCGCCCCGACGGGGGCGGGGCCGTCCTCGCGTCGGCCCGTCCGGTCCTCCCGGCCCGTCCTCAGCCCATCCGGTCCTCGTCCGAGAGGTGCTCGACCGTCTTCCCGGTCGCGGTGAAGGTGCGTGTGACATGGCCCGAGGAGTAGACCCACAGGATGCGCAGCGGGCGGTCGCCGACGTTCCTGAACAGATGGGGAACGGGGGAGGGGACATAGGTGGTGTCGAACCGCCGCAGCCTCGTCGCCTCGCCGTCGACGACCACCTCCGCCTCGCCCTCCAGGACCGTCACGTGCTCGTCGCAGTTGTGCGAGTGCAAGGGCGCCCCGGAGCCGGCCGGGTACACGCTCATCCCGCTGGTGATCCGGTTCTCCCCGCCCGCCGAGCCGGTGGTGACGAGCGGCGTCGTCACGACGGCGCCGCCCCGGTCGAGCGGGGGCACGGACGCGGCTTCGATGATCGTTGTCATCCGGGGTTCCTCTCCCGTCGGCGGTGATGCGTCGACCGACGTTAGGCCGCGTCCCCGTGAACGGGTGCCGTCCGGCGTGCAGTTTTACCTTGCGTTCCGGGAAGGGTGAGCTTCCCGGACCCGGCTGTACCGTCGGCTGGCATCGCACGGCATCCCCTTACGTGCCGGACATACGCCGGACACACGCCGGACAGCAAAGGCAGGTGGCAGCCACATGAGGCTCCCCGTTCTGACCGATGAGGACATGGAACCGCGCCAGCGGGAACTGGCCGCCCGCATCGCCGGCCGGCGCGGTGCGGTCCGCGGTCCCTTCCGGGTCTGGCTGCACAGCCCGGAGATGTGCGAGCGCGCCGAATCCCTCGGCGCCTTCGCCAGGTTCGACTGCAGCCTGCCCGAACACCTGCGTGAACTGGCCCTGTTGATGGCCGCCCGGAACTGGGACGCGCAGTACTCATGGAACGCGCACGTCGACCGGGCGATCGAGGCGGGTGTCCCCGAGGCCGCGGTCGAGGCCGTCGCCGAGAAGCGGGAAGCCCTCTTCGACGACGAGGCCGACCACGCCTTCTACCGGTTCTGCCGGGAGGTCCTCGACGAGCACTTCGTCCGCGACGAGACCTTCGCCCGGGCGCTCCGCCACTTCGGCCCCAGGGGCCTGGTGGACACGATCGGCGCGCTCGGGAACTTCACCATGCTCGGGATGTGCCTGAACACCTTCCAGGTGGACCTCCAGGCCGACCGCGAGCCCCCCTTCCCCGACATCCGCGGTCACGGGCGCATCGGCCACGACGAGGGACCGCGGCCGTGACCGCGCTCGCGGACCGGGACGCGCGAGGAGGCGCCGCCGTGACCCCGAGGACTCCGACGACGACGCCCGAGGGCGCCGGGACCGCCCGCGAACCCGTGCTCCGCGTCCGCGGTGTCACCAAGACCTTCGGCGGCGCCGCCGCGCTCACGGACGTCGACCTCGACCTCTACCCCGGCGAGGTCCACGCGCTGATGGGCATGAACGGCGCCGGCAAGTCGACCCTGGTGCAGATCCTCTCCGGGGTGCACCGGGCGGACTCCGGCACCGTCGAGGTCGACGGACACGCCCAGGACGGTCTGACCGTACGCAGGGCGCGACGGCTCGGCATCGCCTCGGTCCCCCAGCGCCGCGAACTGGCGATGGGCCTGACCGTCGCGGAGAACGTCATGCTGGGCGACCTGCCCGCCCGGCGCGGCGCGGTGCGCTGGAGGACGCTCAGGTCCGAGGCCGCGCGAGCCCTTTCCGGACTCGGCATCGACATCGACGTGGAGCGGACCGCGGGTTCGCTGAGCGTCGCCGAGCAGACCATGGTCGAGGTGGCGCGCGAGGTGCGCCGCGGCGGCCGGATCCTGGTCCTCGACGAGCCGACCGCCTGCCTGAGCGCGGAAGCCGCCCGGCAGATCAGGGAGTTGGTGCGCACCCTGCGCGACGAGGGCGTCGCCGTCGTCTACATCTCGCACTACATCGACGAGGTGATGGCGGTCGCGGACCGGCTCACCGTGCTCCGCGACGGAGCCGTGGTGCGCAGCGCGCCCGCCGCCGAACTCGGCCCGGACTCGCTGGTCCGGTCCATGGTGGGCCGCGACGTCGTCTCGCGGCGTGCCGAACGTCCCGCCCCCAAGGACGAGATCGGTCTCGCGGTCCGCGCTCTCGGCGACGGCCGGGCCGTCAGGGGCCTCGACGTCGAGGTGCGCAAGGGCGAGGTCGTCGCGGTGCTCGGACCGGCCGGTGACGCGCAGTCCCGCCTCTTCGACCTGCTCTCCGGCCGGCGCCGCCCCGACGCCGGCGAACTCCTCGTCGACGGCGCCCCGGTGCCGTTCGGCAGGGTGCGCGCCTCGCTGGCCGGAGGTCTGCGCTGCGTCACGGGCGACCGGCGCGCGCTCGGACTCGTCCCGGGGATGTCCCTGGACGAGAACCTGATGCTCGCCGGTGACCGCTTCGCCCGCAGGCGGCTGCACCGCCGGGGCGAACTCGCCCGTCGCGCCCGGCCGTTGAGGCGCAGCTACGGAGTCGTCTCGCTCGCGGGCAATCCGCCGGTGAGCGCCCTGTCCGGCGGGAACCAGCAGAAGGTGCTGCTCGCCAAGTGGCTGCAGACCGAGCCGGTCGCCTGCTTCCTCGAAGACCCCACGAACGGCGTGGACATCGCCGCCATGGCCGACATCCACACCCTGATCGACGACCTCGCCTCGCGCGGCACGGCCGTGCTGCTCGCGTCCTCGTCCGCCGAGGAGGTCATGCGGCTCGCCGACCGGGTGATCGTCGTCAGCGCGGGCCGCCCGGTCGCCGAGCACGACATCACGGCCATCACCCGCGACGAACTCGTCGCCACAGCACTCGGAGGTCAGCCCCAGTGAGCGTCAAGACACTCCCCGATGCCCCGGGGGCCACCGACCCGCACGGCCGGAGGCGGCCGGGGAGCCGGCTCGGTGCCCTGCGCCGCACCCCGCACGCCGGCCTGACGGCCGTCCTGGCCGTCGTGGTGGTCGCCACCGTGCTGCGGACCGACGCGTTCGCCACCGACACCAACGTGATCAACATCCTGCGGCAGGTGAGCGTCACCGCCGTGATCGCCGCGGGCCTGACCCTGCTCATGACCGCGGGCGGCATGGACTTCTCCATGGGCAGCAACGTCTCCGTCACGACCGCGCTCGGGGCGCAGCTCCTGTCGCACGGCCGTTCCACCGTCCTCACCGTGGCCGTCACGATCGTGCTCGCCACGGTGATCGGCCTGGTGAACGGGCTCGTCGTGACGTTCACGAACGTCGCCCCGTTCGTCGTCACCCTGGCCACGGCCACCCTGCTCGACGGCGTCGCGCTCCTGGTGCTCGACAGCGTCAGCGTCTCCATCGGCACCAGGATGTTCCCGCTGGGCAACGACAAGTTCCTCGGCATCCCCTATCTGCTGCTCCTCGCGGTCCTGGTCCTCGTGGCGACGGCCCTGGTCATGCGGTTCACCGTGTTCGGCCGCGACGCCTACGCCATCGGCGGCAACGAGCACGTCGCCCGGCTCAGCGGCATCGACGTCACCGCGCGCAAGCTCACGCTGTACGCCCTCACCGGGGCCCTGTCCGGTCTGGCCGGCCTGATGCTGCTGTCCCGGCTCGGCTCCAGCAGCCCCGGCACGGGCGGTCTCTCCCTCCAGCTCACCGCCGTGGCCGCGGTGGTCATCGGCGGTACTTCGCTGGCCGGCGGCCACGGCACCGTGGCCGGTACCGTGCTCGGCGTCGTACTCCTCGGTGTCGTGGCCAACGCGCTGAACCTGCTCCAGGTCTCCAGCAATTACCAGCCGGTCTCCGTCGGCGGGGTCCTGCTCGTCGCGGCCGTGGCCAACGAGTTCCACAAGACCCGGTCCGCCCGGAACTGAGAACACCGGCCCGCGCACGTCACCACCTCCCGCGTTCCGCGGGCGCTTCCGAACTCCTCCCCGCTCTCCGCGGGCGATCACCCCTGCCCCCGGCCCGTCAAGAAAGGCGTACGACCATGAGACTCTCCGTCCGTTCCCGCCGCGCACTGCTCGCCGCGGCCGCAGGCACCACCCTGGTGCTGAGCGGCTGCGCGGAGAACGACGACACCGGTTCGGGCGGGGCGAGTTCCGGTGCCGTCACCCTCGGATTCGTCAACGGCGCCGACACCGCGTTCCACACGTGTCTGCAGAAGGCCGTCGAGCAGACGGCGAAGTCGGAAGGGGTCGGGCTCTACACGGCCAACTCCCACCAGAACGCCGGAACCGAACTGTCCAACATCGAGGACATGATCTCCCGCAAGGTCAGCGCGCTGATCGTGCAGACCGTCAACGTCGACTCGCTCGACGGCGACATCGCCAAGGCCAAGGCCTCCGGCATTCCGATCTACCTGACCTCGGTCGCCCCCGGCAGCGCGAACGACATTCTCGGCGCGGCCGTCGTCGACCTCCAGAAGGCGGGCGCCCTGGACGCCGACTGGGTCGGCGAGGACGCCGCGGGCAGGAACGTGAAGGTCGGTGTGGTCGCGGGCGCGCCGGGCGCGGCCTCCGACCTGCTCGTGGGCGGCTTCACCAACGAACTGCCCTCCACCGCGAAGGTCGTCGCGAACCAGCCCGGCATGTTCAACCCGGTCAAGGCGCAGGAGGTCGCCGAGAACATGATCCAGGCCCACCCCGACCTGGACTACGCCTTCGTCGCCAACGAGGAGATGGGATTCGCCGTCCGCAAGGCCTTCGACGCGGCCGGCGCCGAGGACGTCAGGATCGTGACCGTCAACGGCACCGACGAGGGGCTGGCCGCGGTGAAGGACGGCCGGTTCTCCGCCACCGTGGCCAACTCGGCCATGGTCATCGGCCGGACGGCGGTGGAGAACACCGTCGAACTGCTGGGCGAAGAAAAGGTTGACAAGATTGCCAACATTCCTCTTCTCTTGGTCACCAAGGACAACCTGGCCAAGGCCCCGCAGTACTGCCCCGCCTCGTAACCGGTGCGACGAAGGCCCGCGTCGCAGTGAGCCCTGCCCCGGCGAAGGAAGTACCGCCCGCACACCCGACACCGGCACCGCCGCCGGGGCCCACCCCCCGGCAGCCGTGGGCCTCCGGAGGAAAACATGGACCGCCTGCTCCTCATGCACAGCTTCGTCACCGTCGCCCAGGTGGGCAGCTTCAACGGCGCCGCCAGGAAACTGGGCTCCTCCGGCTCCCTGGTGTCGCGCCACGTCGCCGAACTGGAACGGCAGGTCGGCGTCAGACTGGTCAACCGCACGGCCCGCTCCGTCAGCCTCACCGAACCCGGACAGCGCTACGCCGACTTCGCCGCGCGCATCCTGGACGAGATCGAGGCCGAGGACGCGGGGATAGCCCGGCTGCACGACCGCGCCGAGGGCACGCTCAGCATCATCTGCCCCAAATGGATCGGGAGCCTGGATCTCGGCGACGCGATAGCCGCCTTCTCCGCCTCCCATCCGAAGATCCAGGTCCGTTTCGAACTCGGCGGCATGTCCGACCGGACCTACGATTTCCTCGACGGCGGATTCGACGTCGCCTTCCACACCCGGGACCTCAGGGACTCCAGCGTCCGCCTCAAGAAGATCGCCTCGTTGCCGTTCGTCCTGTGCGCCTCGGAGGAATACCTCGAACGCGGCGGCCCGCTCACCGAACCGAACGGGATCGCCGCGCACGAGTGCCTCGTACACGTCAACGACCCGGTCTGGCGGATCGGCCACGGCCACGCCTCCACCCTGCACAAGATCCGCAACGTCGCCTTCTCGTCGAACTCCTACATCGCCCTGCAGAAGGCCGCCGTGCACGGGCGCGGCATCGCCCTGCTGCCCCAGCGGCCGGCGTACGACGACCTCGTCTCGGGTGCCCTCCAGGTCCTGCTGCCCGAACTCACGGTCCCCGACCGCCCCCTGTACGCGATCTACGGTCCCGGACAGGGCACTCCGCGCAAGGTCAGCGTGTTCCTGGATTTCCTCACCGCGTGGTTCTCCCGGAATCCCATTCCGGCGATCCGTTCCTAGGAACCTTCCGCACGGAATTCACCGGCCGCAAGAAACGATTGCGCATTCCGTAGAACCCGGACCGTTGAGCCCGCTGCCGCCCGAAACCTACGCTCACCGGGCGACCCGCGAAACGAGGAACCCATGGGAATCCAGAGAATCGAATCGATCACCTACGGCATCGACGACCTCGGCGAATGCGTCCGGTTCTTCGACGACTTCGGACTCTTCCTCCTGGAACGGACCGACGAGCACGCCGTGTTCGGGACCCGCACCGGCCAGACCCTCCACCTCGACACCGCACCGGATGCTCCGCTCCCGCCCCCGGTGGAGGACGGGCCCACCCTGCGGGAAGTGGTCTGGGGCGTCGACACCCCCCGGGAGCTGGAGCGCCTGGTCGCCGCGGCCGGCCGTGACCGCCCGGTCCGGCAGGACGCCGCGGGCGTGTTCCACACCGTGGACGAGACGGGCTTCGGGGCCGCCCTGACCCTGGCCCGGCCACGTCCCGCCGACGTCACCCCCCGGCCCGCCAACGCGCTCGGCAGCGTCACCCGCTGGAACACCGCGCTGGAGCCGATCACCCGCGTACACCCGCTGCGCATGTGCCATGTGGCGCTCAACATCCCCAAGGAGGGCCGCGAGGAGGCCGTCGCGTTCTACGTGGACCGCCTCGGCTTCCGGCCCACCGACGTCGTCGAGCCCATGGGTGTCTTCATGAGGGCCCCGGGCGACGACGACCAGCACACCCTGCTGCTCTGCCACCGCCCCGACAAGGCCGGCGTCAACCACGTCGCCTACGAGGTCCCCGGCTTCGACGACGTCGTCGAGGGCGGCAACCACATGATCGACCGGGGCTGGCGCGAGGCCCGCAGGCTCGGCCGCCACACGGTCGGCTCCAACGTCTTCCGCTTCGTGCACGCCCCCTGCGGCGGACGCGTCGAGTACGCGGCCGACATGGACCGGGTCGACGACTCCTACGAGACCCGCGTCCACACCACCACCCCGCCCCACCACATCTGGGCCCTGCGCACCAACCGCGACCAGCGGGACGCCCCCGCCTCCTGACCCGCGCCGCCAGCCCCGTCGCCCCAGCCCCGCCGCCCCGGCCTCCCCGCCGCGGGCTCCCACCGTCACGTCCGCCGGCCTGAGAGGGCTCCCACCCATGACCACCGACCACGGCTATCCCGCCGTCCGCCTGCACATAGCCGGTCAATGGTGCCCGGGCGGCACCGGCCGCCCCGCCCCGATCGTCAACCCGGCCACCGAAGAGGTGATCGGAGAGGTCCCCCTCGCCACCACCGCCGACCTGGACCGCGCTCTCGACGCCGCCGCGCGGGGATTCCGGACCTGGCGCGACACCCCCGTCGCCCGGCGCACCGCCATCCTGCACACCGCCGCCGACCTGCTCACCGAGCGGGCCGCCGAGGTCGGCCGGATCATGACCCTCGAACAGGGCAAACCCCTCGCCGAGGCGACCGGGGAGGCCCGGCGCGTCGCGGACACCCTGCGCTGGCACGCCGACGACGCCCGCCGCGCCTACGGCCGCATCATCCCCTCCGCCCCCGGCACCCTGCTGTCCGTGCGCCGCGAACCGATCGGCCCCGTCGCCGCGTTCGTCCCCTGGAACTTCCCGGCCGGCGGACCCATGCGCAAGATCTCCTCCGCCCTCGCCGCGGGCTGCTCCATCGTCGTCAAGGCGTCCGAGGAGACCCCGGCCACGGCCGCCGCCCTGGTCGGCTGCTTCGTGGACGCCGGACTGCCGGACGGCGTCCTCAACCTCGTCTTCGGCGAACCGGCCGAGGTGTCGGCCCACTTGATCGCCTCCCCGGTCGTCCGTCTCGTCGCCTTCACCGGCTCGGTCCCCGTGGGCAAACTGCTGGCCGCCGCCGCGGGCGAGGTCATGAAACCGTCCCTGATGGAACTGGGCGGCCACGCCCCCGTGATCGTGTGCGCGGACGCCGACCCCGCCCGCGCCGCCCGCCGCGCCGCCCGGGCCAAGTTCGCCAACGCCGGCCAGGTCTGCACCTCGCCGAGCCGCTTCCTCGTCCACGAGAGCCTCGTCGACGACTTCACCGCCGAGTTCGTGAAGGCGGCCGAGGCGGTCGTCGTCGGCGACGGCCTGGCCGAGGGCACCACCATGGGACCCCTCGCCAACGAACGCAGGCTCCGCGCGATGGAGCGGCTGACCGCCGACGCCGTACGCCGTGGCGCCACGCTCCGCACCGGCGGCGAACGCCTGGACCGCGCCGGTTACTTCTTCGCCCCGACCGTCCTCACCGACGTGCCCCCGGACGCGGACCTGATGCGCGAGGAACCCTTCGGGCCGCTCGCGCCCGTCACCGCGTTCAGCGGCCTCGACGACGCGCTGCGCACCGCGAACGAACTGCCCTACGGCCTCGCCGCGTACGCCTTCACCGAGTCCGCGGCCACCGCCGAACACCTGGTGCGTGAGCTGGAGGCGGGCATCCTCTCGGTCAACCACTGCGGCGGCTCGGTCCCCGAGGCACCCTCGGGCGGCGTCAAGGAGAGCGGCTACGGCAGGGAGGGCGGACCCGAGGCCCTCGACGCCTACCTGGTCACCAAGCGCGTCTCCCACCTCCTGGCGGGCTGACCGCCATGAAATACGCCCGGGTGTCGGCCGGCGGCCGAGCGGTGTGGGGCCGCGTGGGGGAGGAGGACGTCGAGCTGCTGTCCGGGTCCCCCCTGGAGGCCGTCGACCGGCAGGCGCCGGACGGTCCCGGTCCCACCGTCATCGGCACCGTCCCCCGGGCCGAGGCCGTCTGGCTGCCGGCCGTCGTGCCACCCGTGTTCTACGCCGTCGGCCTCAACTACCCCCGGCACATCGCGCACTGCGGGGCCGAGTTCCCGGTGCGCCCCGAAGTCGGCTACCGGGCCAACAGCGCGCTGACCGGACACGGTTCGCCCATCGTCAAACCGGCGGGGCTGACGGGCCGGTTCGAGGCCGAGCCCGAACTCGTCGCCGTCATCGGCCGCACCCTGCGGCACGCCACGTACGAACAGGCCCGTGCCGCGGTCTTCGGCTGGACGATCGGCAACGACGTCAGCGCCCGCGACTGGCAGCACCGGGACCGCACGTTCTGGCGCAGCAAGAACAGCGACACCTTCAAACCGATGGGTCCCTGGATCGAGACCGATGTCGACGCGCTCGCGCAGACGACCACACTGCGGGTCAACGGCGAGGTCCGGGCCGCGTTCCCGACCGGCGACATGGTCTTCGACCCCTACGACTACCTCGTCGAGATCACCCGGCACATCACCGTGCACCCCGGAGACGTGCTGTGGATGGGCGCCGAGTCGACCTGCCGGATCGAACCCGGGGACACCGTCGACATCGAGATCAGCGGCATCGGCGTGCTCTCCAACCCCGTACACCAGGAAGGGAATTCCGTATGAGCAAGGCACCCCGCTACATCCACCACGTCAACTTCCCCACCACCGACCCCGACCGCACCGCCGAGTGGTACACGAAGGTCTTCGGGATGAAGCGCATCATGCCCAAATCCAACACCCGGGTCGTCCTGATGACCCGCGGCAACTTCGACCTCCACTTCACCCCGGTCGAAGAGATGGAGCGCATGGCGCCCTACCACTTCGCCGTCGAGGTCGACGACTGGGACGAGTTCCTCGCCCATCTGAAGGAACTGGGCATCCGGCACACCCGCCCCGTCGAACGCCCCGAGAACCAGTCCAAGTTCTGCTACATCCACGACCCCGACCACACCATGATCGAGCTGGTCTTCCACGGCAGGCGCCCCGACTGAGCGCGCGGCCCGGAGTCCCTTTCCCCCGTACCTCTAGGAGTTCCCTTCCATGCCCCTCGCCGACTCCGACGGCACCTCCGTCTACTACGAGCGCCACGGCAGCGGTCCGGCGATCCTCTTCGTGCACGGCAGCGGCGGCAACCACGCCGCCTGGTGGCAGCAAGTGGCCGCACTGCGCGACGAGTTCACCGTCGTCACCATGGACCTGCGCGGTTTCGGCAAGTCCGACTCCGCCATGCCGGAGTTCGACGGCCAGGACTTCCCCGGTGACGTCCTCGCCGTCCTGGACACCGAGGACCTCACCGACGTGATGCTGGTGGGACAGTCCATCGGCTCGGTGGCCGCCCTGCGCGCCGGCCTGCTGCGCCCCGACCGGGTCGGGGCCGTCGTCCTCGGCCACTCCCTCGGCGGCATCAGCCACCCCGAACTGCGCGAACTGGCCGCCGTCGACCGCGCCGAGGCCGTCAAGCTCCCCGTCGTCGACCGGCTGCTCACCCGGCGCTTCCAGGAGGAGCACGCCGACCGCACCTTCCTCTTCCAGCAGATGGGCACCTTCAACGTCGCCAGGATGGCCGACCTGCGCAACCTCGACACCGACGGGCCCTCGCTGCGGGACATCGAGGAATCCGGCGTCGAGATCGCCTTCCTCCTCGGCGAGATGGACGCGGTGCTCAGCGTGAAGACCGTGACCCGCGCCCACGAACTGCTCCCGGGCTCCCGCCTGGAGATCGTCCCCGACGCCCCGCACTCCATGTACTGGGAGACGCCGGGCCCCTACAACCAGGCCGTCGCACACCTGCGCCGCACGCTCGGACGGAAGGAAACCGCATGAGCAGCCTCACCCTCGACGCCGCGGAGGAGATCACCGCCGCCGCCCTGGAGCGGGCCCGGGCGCTCGGGAAGGCGGTCAGCGTCGCCGTGGTGGACGCGGGCGGCTTCGTCGTCAGCGTCCGCCGCTGCGACGGCGCCCGCCCCCTCACCCCGGACATCGCCCGCGCCAAGGCGTACACCGCGGCCGTGATGCAGCGTCCCGGGAAGATGCTGAAGAAGTGGCAGGAGAGCCAGCCGGTGTTCTTCGCCCAGCTCTCCCAGCTGCCGGGCGCGGCCCTGCCCATCATGGCCACCGAGGGCAGCGTCACCGTCAAGCGGGACGGCGAGATCATCGGCGGACTCGGCATCGCGGGCGGCACCGCGGAGGAGGACCAGCGGGTGGCCGACGAGGTCCTCGCCTCCCTCGGCTACGAACTGGAGTTCGCCGCCTGGGGCGTCGCGGGCCCGGCGGCCGGTGATCACGAGAAGACACCCGGTGCCGAGAACACCGTGAACGAGCAGAACGCCGAGCAGACCGAGAAGGGTGCCTGAGCCATGGCGGACACGTTCAACTACCGCATCGACCACCACGGCAGCCTGGTCCGCCCGGCCGGCCTCGCGCACCCGGGCGACGACCCCGCGGCACTGGACGAAGCGGTCAGGGAGGCCGTGGCCCTCCAGCGCAAGGTGCGCTCCACCGTCGTCACGGACGGCGGCTTCCCGTACGAGGACTTCCGCGGCGGCGTCCTCGGCGCCGTGTCGGGCTTCCGCCGCACGGGGGAGACCGGGCCCGACGGTCTCGTCCGCTGGGTGGCCGAGTCCCTGCCCAAGGCCGACGGCCCACTGGCGGCCGACCGGGCGGCGCGGCTCACCGAACTCACGGCGATCGCGGCCAAGGTGTCCCTGCCCTCCCCGGCCTACCTCGCCGCCACCACCTTCGACCCCGCACTCGCGGCCTCCGGCGGTCCCGCCTCGGCCCGTGAACTCGGCGAGGCCCTGGCGGAGATCGTCCACGCGGAGATCGAACTCCTCGTCTCGCGCGGCGTCCGGCTGATCCAGCTCGACAACCCTTTGCTGCTGGGCCACTTGGCGGCAGGCCAGGACGCTCCCGGCGCACTGTCCTTCGAGGACGTGCTCGCCGTGGAGGCCCGGGCGGCGCGCCTGGACGAGCGCCCCGAGGGCGTGCGGATCGGTGTCTGTCCCGGCCGGCGGGCACCGGACGCGGTGGACCGGGCCAGGGCCGAGCGGCTGTACGGCGCTGTCCCCGCCGACCGCTGGATCCTCCCGTACGACCGGGGCACGGCCGCCGAACTCGACCTGCTCAAGGCACTGCCGGAGGACCGGGACGTGTGCCTCGGGGTCGTGGACGCGACCACCCCCGAACCGGAGGAGATCGACACGGCGCTGGCCCGCATCGACGCCGCCGCCGGGATCAAGGACATCGAGGACATGGCCCTCTCACCGTCCCGCGGCTTCGCCGACGTGGCGGCGCGGTCGCTCCTCGGCGCCGAGGACCAGCGCCGCAAACTGGTCCTCGTGGAGACGCTCGCCCGGTACTGCTGGGGCAACGAGTTCTGACCCGGTGTCCGCCGCCGGCCGGGAGGCGCGGGGGGCTTCCCGGCCGGCGGATCCACAGGACCGGGGACCGGGGCCTTGCGGCCGGCAGGTCCGGAACCTCCGGGGCCTGCCGGCCGGCGGCTCACAGCACCTCGGCGAACGTCACCGTGCGTTCCGTCAGCAGCGGCAGGACGACGCCCACGACGAACTCCGTGAAGTGGTCCGTCTCCCGGTGCGCCTCGAAGCCCGCGCGGTCCGTGTACCGCTCGTAGAGCACGAACGAGCCCGGCCGGTCCACCTCGGCGTGCACCTCGTAGGCGAGGTTCGCCGGCTCGGTGGGAGTGAGTTCGCGCATCCTCAGCAGCGCGGCGCGCACGGTGTCCGCGTCGGCGGGCGCGCAGCGGTAGTGGGCGACGACGGCGAATGCCATGTGTTTCCTCCGGGGGAGCAGGGGCGTCGAGCCCACCGATTCCAGCACGAACCCCCTGATGGACGACCCGTGCGGCACGCAAGCAATGTGTGCCGCCACAGGTCTGGCCGACCGGGCCCCCGCTCGTGTGTTGTCGGTGCGACCCCGGCCCGGCCCGCTCGTCGGTCTCCCGGGCCGGCCCACCCGTTGACCGCGGCCCGCACCGCGGCGGACGAGAGAAGTGATCCTGATGCGAACCCTGGAAACCCTCATCGGCGGGGAGTGGGTGGCGACCGGCGCGTGGATCGACGTCCACGACCCCGCCGATCTGCGCGCCCCCGTCGCCCGCGTTCCCGCGCTGAGCGCCGCCGACGTCGCCGACGCCTACGACCACGCCGAACGCGGCTTCGCGGTCTGGAGGCGCACCAGCCCCTTCGAGCGCGCCCGGATCATGGCGGACGCGGCCCGGCTGCTGCGCGAGCGCGTGGCACGGATCGCCGAGGATCTCAGTACGGAGATGGGCAAGACCCGCGCCGAGGCGACCGGCGAGACCGTCAAGGCCGCCGACTTCCTGGAGTACTACGCGGGCCTCGCCCGCCAGGGCTACGGCACGCTGGTGCACGACGTACGCCCGGACACCCGCACGCACCACCAGCGCGAGCCGCTCGGGGTCGTCCTCGCGATCACTCCCTGGAACGATCCGCTGATCACCCCGGCCCGCAAGCTCGCCCCCTGCCTCGCGGCGGGCGACGCGGCGGTCCTCAAACCGGCCACCGACACCCCGGGGGCCGCCCTGCACCTCGCCCGCGCCCTGCACGACGCGGGCCTGCCCGCAGGTGTCCTGAACGTGGTCACCGGCCGCGGCGCGGAGATCTCCGAGGCGCTGCTGCGCGACCCGCGCCTCGCCGCCGTCACCTTCACCGGAAGCAACGAGGTCGGTGAGGGACTGAGGGCCGCGCTCGCCCACACCAATGTCCGCTTCCAGGGCGAACTCGGCGGCAAGAACGCCACCGTGGTCCTCGCCGACGCCGACCTGCCCGCCGCCGCCAGGGCCGTGGCCGCCGCCGGTTTCGCCCAGGCCGGACAGCGGTGCACGGCCACCAGCAGGGTGATCGTCGAGCGGCCCGTGTACGAGGAGTTCACCGCGCTGCTGCTCGCCGAGACCGCCGCGCTGCGCGTCGGGCCGGGGCTCGCCTCCGGCACCACGATGGGACCGCTGGCCGGCGCACGGCAGCGGGACGCTGTCCTCGCGGACATCGAGCGCGCGGTCAAGCAGGGCGCGACGGTCCTCGTCGGCGGCGACCGGCCCGCGGACGAGGCGCTGAGCCACGGCTGTTACGTCAACCCGACCGTGCTCGGCGACGTGGCCCCGGACCTCGACATCTGGCGCGAGGAGGTGTTCGGACCGGTCGTCGCGCTGTGCACGGTGGACTCCTTCGACGAGGCGGTCGAGGCGGTCAACGACTCGGTCTTCGGCCTCGCCGCCGCCGTGTTCACCCAGGACCTGGGCGCCGCCCACCGGTTCGCGGACGAGGTGGAGTGCGGCCAGATCGCGGTGAACGCCACCACTTCCGGCTGGGACGTGCACCACCCGTTCGGAGGCTTCCGCGACTCCGGATCGCCGTTCAAGGAGCAGGGCGAGGAAGGGCTGCGCTTCTACACCCGGGTCAAGACCGTCGCCGTCCACTTCGGTGCCTGACGGGGCCGTGGACGACGAGAGGAGGAGATGAGGATGGCTGACGAGACGGTCGCCGTCGTCGGCGCCGGCATCGTGGGGCTCGCCACGGCTCGCGAGATCGCCCTGCGCCGGCCCGGTACGCGGGTCGTGGTCGTGGACAAGGAGGACGAGGTCGCCGTCCACCAGACCGGCCACAACTCGGGCGTGGTGCACGCCGGCATCTACTACAGGCCCGGCAGCCTCAAGGCCCGCCTGTGCACCAAGGGCATGGCGATGATCCGGGAGTACTGCCGGGACAGGCACCTGCCCTACGAGGAGTGCGGCAAGCTCGTCGTCGCCGTCACGGACGACGAGGTGCCGCGTCTTCAGGCCCTGTACGCCAAGTCCCTGGAGAACGAGGTGCCGGGCCTGCGCCGGGTCGGCGCGGGCGAGATCCACGAGATCGAGCCGTACGCGGTGGGCCGGGCGGCCCTGCACTCCCCGCGCACCGCCGTCACCGACTACACCGCGATCGCCCGGTCGTTCGCCCGGGACGTCGTGGACTTCGGCGGCGAGGTGCGGCTCGGCTTCCAGGTCACCCGCGTCACCCGCCTCACCGGCGGCGGCATCGAGGTCGCCTCCGGTGACGAGACCCTGCGGGCCGACCGGCTCGTGCTCTGCGCGGGGCTCCAGAGCGACAGCGTCGCGCGGCTCGCCGACGACGGGGACGAGCCGCGCATCGTCCCCTTCCGCGGCGAGTACATGACCGTCGCGCCGAGCAGGGCGCACCTGGTCCGCGGCCTCATCTACCCCGTGCCCGACCCCCGTTACCCCTTCCTCGGCGTGCACTTCACCCGCCGCGTGAACGGCGAGGTCGAGGTCGGCCCCAACGCCGTCCTCGCCCTGGCCCGCGAGGGCTACCGCCGCTCCGACATCGACGTCCGCGAACTCGCCCGCATCGCCCGCTTCCCCGGCATGTGGCGCCTGGCCGGGCGGCACTGGCGCACCGGCGTCAAGGAGATGCGCGGCTCCCTGTCGGTGGACGCCTACATGAAGGCCGCACGCGCGTACGTACCCGCCCTCCACGCCGCCGACGTGGTGCGCGGCGGAGCCGGCGTCCGCGCCCAGGCGCTGGGCCGGGACGGCTCGCTGGTGGACGACTTCGTGATCCACCGGGCCGGTGGTGTCACCGCCGTGCGCAACGCGCCCTCGCCCGCCGCAACCTCCTCGATGGCGATCGCGGAACACATCGCCGACACCGTCCTCGGCGACGCCCGCGCAACCTGAACACGCCCCGTACGCAGGGCACTTCCGCGCAAGAACTGCTTGCGCTCCCAGCGCTCGGCAAAGACCTCCTGCCGACCTAGCGTTCCATCCGCACCACCCCGGCACCCCCTCCCCTCCGCAGAGAAACGGCAGATGACATGTTCGTTGTCGACACCCAGATCCACATCTGGAAGGAAGAGACCCCGGACCGCCCCTGGGTCCCCGGCGCACGGGAGCGCATCCGCCTCAACGGACACCGCGAGGACCCGTTCTCCTACGAGGAGGCCCTCGAGTTGATGGACGAGGCGGGCGTCAACCGGGCGCTGATCCTGCCCCCGTCGTGGGAGGGCAACCGCATTGACTACGCCCTGGAGGCCTGCGAGGCCCACCCGGACCGCTTCGGCATCATGGCCCGCGTCCCGCAGGACGACGCCGTCGAGGGCACCGCGATGCTGAAGGACTTCGCGCAGAACCCGTACGTCAAGGGGACCCGGCTCACCTTCCACCGCCCGCAGGACCGCAACTGGATGATCGACGGCACCAACGACTGGTACTGGCCGGTCGCCGAGGAACTCGGCATCCCCACCATGGTTCACGCCCCGATCTGGAAGCGCGAGCTCGGCGAGATCGCCGCCAAGCACCCAGGTCTGAAGATCATCATCGACCACATGGGCATCATGGCCCGCTGCGTGGACGATGCGATCGGCTACTGGGTCCAGGAGACCGCCGACCTGGCCGTCCACCCGAACATCTACGTCAAGGTCTCGGCGCTGCCCGGCTACTCGACGCAGCCCTTCCCGAACAAGAACATCGAGAAGTACGTGCGCGAGATGGTCGACAAGCTGGGCCCCCAGCGGTGCTTCTACGGCACCGACATCACCCGTCTGCTCGGCCACGGCATCACCTACACCGACACCATCGAACAGTTCACCCAGCACTGGGACTTCACGCCCGAGGAACTGGAGTGGATCCTCGGCCGGGGCATCTCCGAGGTCCTCGACTGGCCGATCGAAGGCTGAGGGCGCACCGGAGATGACGGACACCGAGAACACACCTGGTGCCGGCCGCAAGGACGGCGGTGAAGCGCTCGTGTCGGCCTTCGACGCGGTCGGCGCCGACTACGTCTTCTGCTCGTCGGGATCGGAATGGGCCCCGGTCTGGGAGTCGCTGGCCCGGCGCCACCGCGACGGCGAGAGAGCCCCCCGGTATCTGGACCTCACCCACGAGACGGTCGCGGTCGGCATGGCCACCGGCTACGGCCTCCTCGCCCGCCGCCCGCAGGCCGTGCTCCTGCACGCGGCCCCCGGCCTGCTCCAGGGCTCCATGGCCGTCCACGGCGCCCTGCTCGCGGGCGTTCCCATGGTGGTCGCCTCCTCGGAGTCGACCACCTACGGCGACGGACCCGGACCGGACCCCGGCGGCCAGTGGTACCGCAACCTGTCCGTCGTGGGCGGACCGCACGGCATCGCCCGGCCGTTCACGAAGTGGTCCAACGAGGCCGCCGGGGTGCACATCCTGCCGTCCATGGTCACACGGGCGGCCGAGCTGGCCCGGCGGGCGCCGGCCGGACCGGCCTACCTCGACATCCCGCTGGAGATCCTGCTGGAGGAGTGGGACGGCCGCGAGGCCAAGCCGGTCGTCCCGCCGGGTTCGACCCACAGCTCGCCCGAAGAGGTCGACGCCGTCGCCGAGTTGATCCGCGAGGCGGACGTCCCCGTGATCGTCACCGAGACGGCGGGCCGTGAGGCGGGCGGTTTCGAGGCGCTGGTCGCCTTCGCCGAGGCATGGAACATCCCGGTCGTCGAACCCGACTCGGCGGTGTGCGGCAACTTCCCACGCACCCACCCCCTGCACGCGGGCTCGGACATCGGGCCCTGGATGGACGAGGCCGACCTCATCCTCCTCGTCAATTGCCGTGCCCCCTTCTACCCTCCGTCGCGCCGTCCGTCCAAGGCGCGGATCGTGGTCGTCGACGAGGTCCCCCAACGTCCGCACATCGCCTACCAAGTGCTCTTCGCCGACCAGTATCTGGAAGGAAACGTCACCAACACCCTGCGCCAGCTCGCCAAGCGGGCGCACGTACGGCCCCCGGACGCCGAGGCCACGGCCGCCGGCACCGTGCGCCGCGCGGAGCACGAGCGACGGCACGCGGACGAACAGGCCGCCGTCGCCGCCGCCGAGGCGAGGGCGGCTCGGTCCGAGGGCATCGACCCCGTGCACGTCGCCGCCACCCTGCGCGGGCTCCTGGAAGGCCAGGACGCGATCGTGGTCGACGAGACGATCACACACAGCCGCGTCGTCAGACGCCACACGCGGACGGCCGCCCCCGACTCGTACTTCTACGTCCAGGGCGGACTCGGCCAGGGCATCGCGGTCGCGCTCGGCGTCAAACTCGCCGCACCGGAGAGGCCCGTGGTCCTCACGATCGGCGACGGCGCCTTCGCGTACAACCCCGTCATCCCGTCGTACGACGCCGCGAACGCCTACGGTCTGCCGCTGCTGATCGTGGTCTTCAACAACCGTGTCTACAAGTCGATGAACCTCAACCACCGCAGGTTCTATCCCGAGGGCGCCGCGGCCGAGACCGGCGAGTGGCTGGGCACCGACCTGCACCGGCTGCCCCGGCTCGCCGCCTTCGCCGAGCCGTTCGGCATGCACACCGAGACCGTCGACGCGCCGGACGCGCTCGCCCCCGCCCTGGAGCGCGCGCTCAAGGCTGTGGCGGAGGGCACCACCGCCGTCGTCGACGTCCTCGTCACCCGCTGATCCAGGAGGCACCGCCACCATGACCGACACGCCGACATCCCGGCCGGGCAGGGTACTCGTCCCTGCCGAGGAACTCCGCGGCCTTGCCGCCGCGCTCCTGGAGAAGGGCGGCCTTCGCCCCGAACACGCCCGCACCACCGCGGAGGTGTTCGTCTGGGCCGCGCTGCGCGGCATCGACTCCCACGGCACCGCGCGCGTCCCCGCCTATCTGGAACTGCTCGCCAAGGGGGTGGCCAACGCCCGTCCCGAGATCACCGTCGAGTCGGGCGCGGCGGGCGTCGCCGTCCTCGACGCCGACCGCGCGCCGGGACCGGTGGCCCTCACCGCGGCGGCCGAGGAGGCCGTCACCCGCGCCAGGACGAGCGGGGTCGCGGCCGTCGGAGTGCGCCGCACCGTGCACACCGGCGCCATCGGCTACTACGTGTCGAAGATCGCCGAACAGGGCCTGATCGGCATCGCGTTCGTCGCCGGCATGCCCAACATGGGCTACACCGGGGTCAAGGGCGCGGCCGTCGCGACCAGCCCGCTCGCCGTCGCCGTGCCGGCGGACAGGCACGCCCCGCTGCTCCTGGACATGGCCACCGCCACCATCGCCCTGGGCCGGATCCGGCAGGCCAGGGCGAACGGCACCCCGCTGCCCGAGGGCGCCGCCGCCACCGCGGACGGCACCCCCACCACCGACCCGGAGAAGGCCGTCATGCCGCTGCCGCTGGGCGGTGCCAAGGGGTCCGGCATGTCGCTCGCCTTCGAGCTGCTGACCAGCGTGCTCGTCGGCGCGCCCATCTTCGCCGCCTTCCACTCCGACGACCCCGGGGGCCGCGAGCACCGCCAGAACGCCCTGCTCGTCGCCATCGACCCGGCGGCCTTCGGAGACGCCGACGCCTTCACCGACGCCGTCGACGCGACGCTCGCCACGCTGAAGGCGCTGACCCCGGCGGACGGCGCGCCGGGCGTGTTCTACCCGGGGGAGCGCAGCGCCTCGCTCGCGGCGGCGCGCGCGGCGGAGGGGGTGCCGGTCGCGGCCAAGGTGTGGCGCGAACTGGCCGAGAGCGCGGCCGGGTTCGGCGTCACCGTGCCCGAGGTCCGGGGGTAGGTCCCGACGTCCCCACCCCCGAGCGGCCCGGTTCCCCGCCCGCCGGACACAGCCAGGAGCCGCACACGTATAAAAAAAACAAACTACCCAGCCCCAAACAATTTTA